>NZ_JANKBZ010000040.1 GCF_024623785.1 Archangium lipolyticum | reverse complement strand
GGCCCACAACGTCAGCCGCCTGCTCACCCGCCGCAGGCTTTTGTGCGTCTACTTCCTGCTGCCTGCTTCCCCGGCCTGCGACGAGCCTCCAGAGCTATTCTGATCAACCCTGTGGTCGGACCAGTTGCTCGCGAGCGCGCCCGGCGGCCTCCCCCGGCTCAGCGCTTCCGGGCCAGCACCGCCAGCGTCACCGTGGCCTTCGAGACGAGCTTCTCCTGGCCCTGGGCCACGGCGTGGACCTCCGACTCGACGACGGAGAGCGTCCGCCCGGCGCGCAGCACCTGGGCGCGGCACCGCAGCTCCTCGCCCACGGCCGCCTGGAGCAGGTTCATGGTGAAGCCCGTGGTGAGCACCATCTGGTCCGCGGCGATCAGCGAGCCCGCCGCCGTGCCCGCGGTGTGGTCCGCCATCGTCGCCTGCACACCCATGTGGATGACTTCGTCCTGCTGCAGGTGCCGGGGCTGGACCGTCAGCCGCGTCTCCACCCGCCCGGGGGCGATGGCGACCAGCTCGTAGCCCACGTCCATGACGAACGCCGCCTTGCGGAAGAGCTCCGTCATGTCCCGCACGTAGTCGGGATTCCTCGGTTCCATCGGGAGACCTCGCGCGTGTGAGTCTCTACCGTGTACCTCGGGCGGGACCCGGAAGCGACTCTCGCCGCCCCGGGCCCGGGGGTACCTCGCATTACTTGATGAGCGTCATCCAGCCGTGGCGGTCGGGCTGCGTGCCGTACTGGATGCCCGTGACGGTGTCGTAGATGCGCTGCGAGAGCTCGCCCACCTTGCCGTTACCGATGAGGAGCTGGCCGTCCTGGAAGCCCAGCGCGCCCACCGGCGAAATCACCGCCGCGGTGCCCGTGCCGAACACCTCGCGCAGCTCGCCCTTCTGGTGCGCCTCGCGCAGCTCGTCGATGGACAGCTTGCGCTCGCTCACCTTCGTGCCCCAGTCGCGCAGCAGCGTCAGCACGCTCTCGCGGGTGATGCCGGGCAGGAAGGTGCCGTCCAGCGGCGGGGTGATGACCTCGTCGCCAATGCGCACGAAGAGGTTCATCGTGCCCACCTCCTCGATGTAGCGGTGCTCGAGCGCGTCCAGCCACAGCACCTGCGCGTACCCGCGCTTCTTGGCCTCCACCGAGGCCTGCAGCCCCGCCGCGTAGTTGGCCGCCGCCTTCGCGCCACCCAGGCCTCCCGGCGCCGCGCGCGTGTGCTGCTGCTCCACCCAGATGCGCACCGGCTCCGCACCGCCGGAGAAGTAGTTGCCCACCGGGCTGAGGATGATGAAGAAGATGTACTTGTCCGCCGGGCGCACCCCGAGGAAGGCCTCCGAGGCCATCACCACCGGCCGCACGTACAGCGACGTGCCCGGGGCGCTCGGCACCCAGTCCGCGTCCACCTTCACCAGCGCCTCGATGGCCTCGCGCGCCACCTCGGGCGGCACGGGCGGCATCGCCAGCCGCTCGGCGCTCGCCGCCAGGCGCTTGCTGTGGTCCAGCACGCGGAAGGCGCGCAGCTGCCCGTCCTTGCCCCGGAACACCTTGGAGCCGTCGAACACCGCCTGCGCGTAGTGGAACACCGCCGCGCCGGGGTCCAACCCCATGGGACCGTGCGGGAGGATCCGCGCCTGGTGCCAGCCACGCTCCGGCGAGTAGTCCATCCGGAACATGTGGTCGGTGAAGTACTTGCCGAAGCCCAGTCCCTCCGAGGAGGGCTTGGTCTTCAGGGTGGCGGAGCGCTGGACCTCGATGGGCAACATGCTTCGGCTCCTCGTGAAGAGGGGGCGGGGTGATTCCCGTCCGGGGCCCGGGTATGCCCCAGTGGCTCGCGCTTCTCTCCGGAACATTCGTGACAATTCCGGGTAGAATCGAGACAATCAGTTACGTTGGCAGCGGTATTCCGTCAAGTGTATCGATTGTCACTATGACAAGTTGGACGCCGGAGCTCCGGGGACGCAGCGGGCCCCTGTACAGGGCCATCGCGGATGCGCTCGCCGAGGACATTGACGCGGGGCGTCTGACCCCCGGCACCCGGCTGCCCACGCATCGGGAGCTGGCCGAGCGGGTAGGTGTCACCGTGGGAACGGTGACGCGCGCCTACGCCGAGGCCGAGAAGCGCGGGCTGGTGAGTGGAGAGGTGGGCCGGGGCACCTTCGTGAGGGACCGCGAGGTGCCCGCGTACATGCCCAAGCCGGTGGACATGGAGGATGACGCCTCTCCGGTGGAGCTGGGCATCAACGCTCCGGCGACGCCCGAGGGGGACCCGGCGAGCCAGGCGCTTCGCCGCTCGCTGGAGGAACTGGGCCGGACGTCGCGGCTGGCGGAGCTGCTGGCGTACCAGCCGGCCGCGGGCACCACGGCGCACCGCGTCGCGGGAGCGGCGTGGGCCTCGCGCTTCGGGTTGCAGGTGAAGCCGGAGCAGGTGGTGGTGTGCGCGGGCGGACAGCACGCCATGGAGGTGGCGCTGGCGGCGCTCACCAGGCCGGGAGACACGCTGGCCACCGAGGCCCTCACGTACCCCGGGGTGAAGGTGCTGGCGCGGCGCTTCCAGTTGCGGCTGCAGGGCGTGGCCATGGACGCGCAGGGGCTGGTGCCCGAGTCCTTCGAGGCGGCGTGCCGGGGCGGCTCGGTGCGGCTGCTCTACACGCAGCCCACGTGTCACAACCCCACGGGGGCGCTGCTGCCGGAGGAGCGGCGCAAGCGCATCGCCGAGGTGGCGCGCAAGCACGGGGTGCTGGTGCTGGAGGACGACGCGTACGGGCTGCTGCCGGAGCAGCGTCCGCCGCCGCTGGCCGCGTACCTGCCGGAGGCGAGCTACTTCATCGCCGGGGTGTCGAAGCTGCTGACGCCGGGGCTGCGCATCGGCTACCTGGTGGCGCCGGCGAGGGCGCGGGGCGAGCGGCTGGCCGAGGAGGTGGGGCTGGCCTCGCTGATGACGACGCCGCTGATGGCGGAGGTGCTGGCGCGCTGGGTGGAGGACGGGACGGCGGACGAGCTGGTGGTGCGGCAGCGGGAGGAGGTGCGGGAGCGGATGGAGCTGACGCGCACGCTGCTGGGGAGCGAGGTGCTGCGCGGCTCGCGGATGCCGCTGTACCACCTGTGGCTGGGGCTGCCGGAGGGGCGCAGGAGCGAGGAGTTCGTGGCGCAGGCGCGGCGCAACGGGGTGTCGGTGACATCGGCGGACCTGTTCACCGCGGGGCAGGGGCCGGTGCCGGCGGCGGTGCGGGTGTGCATCGGTACGCCGCGCACGCGCGCGCAGTTGGAGCGCGGCCTGCGGCGGCTGCGCGAGGTGCTCGAGACCGGACTGGAGCCGCTGGCCGCCATCGTGTGACTTCTTCCGCTCTCCCCTACCTGGGATGTCGGATGGCCCGGTAGACTGGAGGAGTCAGGAAGGGGCTCCTCCCTTCCTGGGTTGGAAGAACCAGGAGGCGGGCCATGGCGAAGGGGAAGAAGCCGGCGACCTACGAGGACATCGAGGCGCTGCCGGTCGGGTGGGTGGGGGAGATCCTGGAGGACGAGCTGGTGGCCTCACCGAGGCCCGCCGTGGGGCATGCCCATGCCTCGTACGGTTTGAGCGTCGAGCTGGGCGGTCCCTTCGCCTTGGGGCGTGGAGGGCCCGGTGGGTGGTGGATTCTGTATGAGCCGGAGCTTCACCTGGGCCGGGACATCCTCGTGCCGGACCTCGCGGGATGGCGTCGCGAACGCCTGCGTCGGCCGCCGTCTCCCGAGGAGCCCTTCATGACGCTCGCTCCGGACTGGGTGTGTGAGGTGCTCTCGCCCTCCACCGCCACCGTGGACCGGACGCGCAAGCTGCCCATCTACCATCGCGAAGGCGTGGTGCACGCGTGGCTCATCGACCCGCTCGCGCGCACCTTGGAGGTCTTCCGGCGTGAGCCGTCCGGTTGGCTCCTCACCGCGACCCACGGGGGAGAGGACGTGCTCCGCGCCGAGCCCTTCGACGCGGTGCCGCTCGGGCTGGGGGCGCTCTGGTTGGATCGGGCCCAGCCGAGCCGGTGAGGGGTTCAGCGCGGCTACTTCAGCGCGGCCAGGAGCCGGGTTCCGGCCATCGCGACGAGTGCGTCCTCCAGGAGGCCCGCGACGACATTGGGAATGTGGAGCCGGTGCGTGGCGAAGCGGCGGAGCGCGGAGAACGCGTAGGAGGAGGCCACCGCGGCGGCCGCGCCGAGCAGAACCGGGCCGAGCAGGGGCTGTTTGTCCCGCCGGGCCAGGGCCGCGCCCACGAGGGCGCCGGAGAGGATGCGGCCCGCGAGCGCGGGAGGCGCGGTGCGCACGGGGATGTTGGGCAGCTTGTCGCCCACGAGCTCGCCGAGGGCCAGCACCGAGAGCGTCCGCCCGCCGGCCTTCGATGACAGCGCCTTTCCGAGGCGGTCCTGGACGGCTCCACCCTCCCGGGTGAACAGGATGCTCAGGATGGCGGGAGCACTGAAGGTCCGCATCCCCGCCACCGCTCCCAGCCCCGCTGCTGCCAACACTCCGCTTCGCTCCATGTGCACACCCTCCACCAGGCTAACTGCCGGACAGGATGGGGATGCGCCCAGGAGGCGGCCAGGGATGGTGGACGAGCGATGGGCAATGGCCGCTGGCCTGGATGCCTGCTCCGCGAAGGAGCGGCCAGGTAGAACGGTCGAGGGGTCTCGCACCGAGGCCCCGGCGTTATCCGGTGGACGCCACCCGGGACGCGGCCTCTCCGTCCAGGTACTCCAGGAGCGGCTCGAGGAACGGGGTGAGCCGCTTGTAGGCCCGCGTGTCCGGCGGCACCGTGCGCAGCACGTTGGCCAGGCGACGGCGGCGCTCGGGGTCCACCACCTCGCTGGCCACGGGCGCGCGGTAGGTGTGGATGGTGAAGAGGATTCCTCCCGTCTCCGGCAGCAGCGTGAGCGTCTGCCGCTCTAAGCGCAGGAAGCACCGCTCCCCCGCGTCGCGCGCGGTGATGCCGTCGAGCAGGTGCTGCCACTCGGGCAGGGTCCGAGGCTCCAGGTCCAGCCGGTCCGTGACGGTGAAGGCCCAGTTGCAACGCGTCACGGAGCGTCCAGGCTTGAGCCCCTCCATCAATCGCTGCGTGGAGGCGCCCAGTCGCGCGTTGAGGTTCGGCACCGGCGCGTGCACCTCCATCATCGACCGCCCCATCTTCTCGTCGAGGCTCCACATCGAGGGGAAGCAGAGCTGCCCGGCCACCAGCGGCAGTCCCTCGCGCCTTCCATCCAACACCAGCAGGTCCTCCTGCACCTGCCGGCCGAGCCAGTCGAGCGGGGCGTGGGGCAGGCCGTCCCCGCCCGGGGTGAAGACCGTCTCCGTGCCGAGCAGGTGGTTGCGCCAGTGCCAGCGCCCACCGTCCACCGTCAACGCGAAGTGCCGGGGGTGCTGTCGCGCCATCATCGGCAGCAGCACCGTCACCGTCTCCCACTGGAGCGCCTCCGTGCCGGGCCCGGCCTGGAAGCGGGCCCGGAGGTCCTCGGCCAGCAGTGCCTCCTTGAGCGCGAGCTCGTCGCGGTAGTGCGGCTCGTCCACCTCGATGAGGGGCTCGTCGGCGCTCAACGCGCGCACCCCGAGCGTCATCGCGTAGCTGTCTTGTGTGAACGGGAAGTAGGGCAGCACGGCGTCGGCTCCTCGCGGTCCCAGGAGTCTACGCCCCGGGTATCTCTCACGAACAGCCGTCATCGCCGGCAACGTTCACCCGGGGCCCTCCCGCGGAGGTAGACCCGTCTCCCCGCTCAGTGTCCGACGGATGGCGCTCGCGTGGCGGAGGGGCAGCCGGGCGGAGGAGCCCTCTGGTGGCGGACCCTGGTCCAGCGCGGGCTGCCGGGCGCCAGTGTCCCTGGGGTCACCCCCTCCGCCCCGGTACCTAGCTTTCCACGGTGCCGAGGCCCGGCCTGCTTCGAGGACACGTGACATGAGCGGAACCGTCAGTGACTACATGCTCCATCGCCTCTCCCAGTGGGGCGTCCGGCGTCTCTATGGATACCCGGGGGATGGCATCAACGGCATCCTCGGCGCGCTCGGGCGCAACTCCGAGTTCCAGTTCATCCAGGCGCGGCACGAGGAGATGGCGGCCTTCATGGCCTGTGCCCATGCGAAGTTCACCGGCGAGCCGGGCGTGTGTCTGGCCACCTCCGGCCCCGGCGCCATCCACCTGCTCAACGGCCTCTATGACGCGAAGCTGGACCACCAGCCCGTGGTGGCCATCGTGGGCCAGCAGAAGAGCATGGGGCTCGGGGGCCACTACCAGCAGGAGGTGGACCTGCCGGTGCTCTTCAAGGACGTGGCGTCCGAGTACACCGTCATGGTGTCCCACCCCTCGGCCATCCGTCACGCGGTGGACCGGGCCCTGCGCATCGCCCGCGCCGAGCGCACGGTGACGTGCATCATCATCCCCAACGACGTCCAGGAGCAGCCCTACCAGCCTCCTCCCCGCGCGCACGGCAGCATCCACTCCAGCGTGGGCTACTGCGAGCCGCGCGTGGTGCCCCAGGAGCGGGACTTGCGCCGCGCCGCGGAGGTGCTCAACGCCGGCAAGAAGGTGGCCATGCTCGTGGGCGCCGGCGCCCTGCGCGCGGCGGATGAAATCATCGAGGTGGCGGACCTGCTGGGCGCGGGCGTCGCCAAGGCGCTGCTGGGCAAGGCGGTGCTGCCCGACTCGCTGCCCTTCGTCACCGGCTCCATCGGCCTGCTGGGCACGAAGCCCAGCTGGGACATGATGATGGAGTGCGACACCCTCCTCATGGTGGGCACCAGCTTCCCCTACTCGGAGTTCCTCCCTCCCGAGGGCCAGGCGCGCGGCGTGCAGATCGACCTCGACGGCCGCATGCTCGCCATCCGCTACCCCATGGAGGTGCCCCTCACGGGCGACTCCCAGGAGACGCTGCGCGCGCTCATCCCCCTGCTCAAGCGCAAGGAGGACCGGAGCTGGCGTGACTCGCTTGAGAAGGGCATCCGCCAGTGGTGGAAGGTGGTGGAGGGCCAGGCGATGAACGACGCCAACCCCATCAACCCCCAGCGCGTCTTCCACGAGCTGTCCCCGAGGATTCCGGAGGGGGCCATCCTCGCGGCGGACTCGGGCTCGGCGGCCAACTGGTTCGCGCGCGACATCAAGATTCGCAAGGGGATGATGGCGTCGCTGTCGGGCAACCTGGCCACCATGGGCTGCGGGGTGCCGTATGCCATTGGCGCCAAGTTCGCCTACCCGGACCGGCCCGTCATCGCCCTGGTGGGCGACGGCGCCATGCAGATGAATGGCAACGCCGAGCTCGTCACCGTCGCGAAGTACTGGAAGGAGTGGAAGGACCCGCGGCTCGTCGTCCTGGTGCTCAACAACCGTGACCTCAACCAGGTGACGTGGGAGCAGCGCGTGCTCGCGGGGGACCCGAAGTACGCGGCCTCGCAGGACCTGCCGGACTTCCCCTATGCGCGCTACGCCGAGTCCATCGGCCTGCGCGGCATCCGCGTGGACAGGCCGGACCAGCTCGCTCGCGCGTGGGAGCAGGCGTTCGCCTCGGACCGGCCGGTGGTGCTCGAGGCCTACGTCGACCCGGACGTGCCGCCGCTGCCTCCGCACATCACCCTGGAGCAGGCGAAGCACTTCGCCGCGTCCATCTTCAAGGGCGACGAGAAGGCGGGCGGCATCATCGCCCAGTCCATCAAGGGCATGGTGGAGCAGCTCAAGCCGCACAAGAGCTAGCAGTCGACATCAAAAGGGGGAGTGGCAATGCAAGCCATGGTGTACGAGGGACCCTACCGCGTGAAGGTGGGGACGAAGCCGGATCCGATCATCGAGCACCCCAACGACGCCATCGTGCGGGTGACGCGCTCGGCCATCTGCGGTTCGGACCTGCACCTGCTGCACGGGCTGGTGACGGACACGCGGGTGGGCTGCACCTTCGGCCACGAGTTCGTCGGCGTGGTGGAGGAGGTGGGCCCCTCGGTGCGCACGCTCAAGCCGGGAGACCGGGTGGCGGTGCCCTTCAACATCTCGTGTGGCAGCTGCTTCTATTGCAAGCGCGGGCTGTTCGCCAACTGCGAGAGCACCAACCCCAGCAGTGACCTGGCCTCGGGCGTGTATGGGTATTCGCACACCACGGGCGGTTACGAGGGCGGACAGGCGCAGTACGTGCGCGTGCCCTTCGCGGACGTGGGCCCGATGAAGATTCCCGACGACATGGAGGACGAGGAGGTCCTCTTCCTCACGGACATCCTGCCCACGGGCTACCAGGGGGCGGAGATGGGGAACATCCAGCCCGGGGACACGGTGGTGGTGTTCGGCTGCGGTCCGGTGGGCCTCTTCGCGATGAAGTCGGCGTGGCTGCTGGGGGCGGGCCGCGTCATCGCGGTGGACCACATCGACTACCGGCTGGCGTTCGCGCGCAAGTACGCCCGGGTGGAGACGTTCAACTTCAAGGACGTGGACATCATCCCCACCCTGAAGGAGCTGACCGAGGGGCGCGGGCCGGACGTGTGCATCGACGCGGTGGGCATGGAGGCCGAGGGCTCCAAGCTGCACAGCGTGCTGGGGGTGAAGCTGAAGATGGAGGCGGGCTCGCCCACGGCGCTCAACTGGTGCATCCAGGCGGTGCGCAAGGGAGGCACGGTCTCCATCGTCGGTGTGTACGGACCGCCGTGGAACCTGGTGCCGATCGGCACGGCGATGAACAAGGGCCTCACGTTCCGGATGAACCAGTGCAACGTGAAGCGCTACATGCCGCACCTGCTGGAGCACATCCGCGCGGGGCGCATCGACGCCAGGGGCATCATCACTCACCGTTTCCCGCTGGCGGAGCTGCCGCGTGCGTACGAGCTCTTCGAGAAGAAGCTGGACGGTTGCATCAAGTGCGTGCTGCTGCCGCACGGGCATGCGTGAGGAGACCGGAGATGGCCGAGCGAGTGACATCCGAGAAGGTGCATCGAGAGATTCCCGGCTGGGGCGTGGACGGTGACCCGGGGAAGCGGCCCGGGGTGCCCATGTTGCTGAAGCCGCGGGTGCGCGGGGGCGCGCACTGGGAGGCACCGGAGCGCCAGCCGCCGCCGGACGTCCCGGTGCTGAAGCGGGCGGAGCTGAAGGAGCTGACGCCGACGTTCAGCACGGCCGTGCCGCCGAGGGGCCTGAGCGGGGTGTTGCGGCGCGTGGCCTACGGCATCCCCGAGCACCTGGTGCGGCACGTGATGCTGCTGTTGATAGCGGACCGGGTGGACGTGGTGGAGTCGAGGCTGCGCCGAAACCCGGCCCAGTCCCTGAGCGCGGTGCTGGGCATGGTGGGCGGAGGCTGGCTGCTGGGCCGCCTGCGTACGTAGTACCCACCCACCCCCGCCGCCAGGAGTCCAATGTCACCCATCTGGCCCGGGGAGTTGCCACATGGAGGACATTTCCCACACGGGCGCATTTGCCCTCGGACCCGTTCTCCCCCGAAAACACACCGCGCACGACATGGCCTCCATCGGGTCATGTCCTCACGCGCGAGGGGGAAAGACGATGGGGGTTCCTCTGCGAAACCCGGGGGTCTTCTTGTTCCTGGGAGGGCCGATGTGGGGCCTGGCCCAGGACGAGCGATTCCGCGTCCTTCCCCGAGAGGAGCCGGGAGAAGCAGCCCGGGGGACAGGCGGCCGTGAGGAAGCGGAGCCCGGAACTTCGCCCGTGAATGCGCGGGGCGTTACGCTCGTCTCCTCGCATGATGCTTCGCAAGCTCCTGCTCCCATTGGTGCTCGGGGTGCTCGGGACGGCCCCGGCCGTCGCTGCGCCGCGTGCGCCGGTGAAGCCCGCGGCGAAGGCGAAGAAGGCCGCCGCGCAGCCCACCGGTAAGGTCCAACGCTCGCGTGGTACCCAGGCCATCGCGAAGGCCACCCCCTCCAAGAAGAAGCGCCCGGCCGTCCGGCTCACCCGGGGACGGCGTGTGGCCCGGCGTGCGGCCACCCTGGTGGGACACTCGCTCGGCACCTACTCGCCCCGTGTCCCCGACGACTGCTCCGGCCTGGTACGGCTGGCATACCGGGCCGCGGGCATCGAGCTGCTGTCCCACGGCACGCTGCCCGGGGAGAACGCGGTGAGCGCCATCTACCGGCGCGCGCAGCGCTCGGGGGCCCTGCACCAGCGGGCCCCGAAGCCGGGCGACATCGTCTTCTTCCGCGAGACGTATGATCGCAACCGCGATGGCCTGCGCAACGACGGGATGACGCACGTGGGCGTCATCGAGACCGTGGAGCGCGACGGCACCGTCGTCTTCGTGCACCGCGGGGGCAGTGGCGTGAAGCGCGCGCGGATGAACCTGCGCTTCCCCACGCTGCGCCAACAGGGCGGGCGCGTCCTCAACGACTACATCCGCCGGGCCGAGGACGGCGAGCGCGCGCGGCTCACCAGCGAGCTCTTCAGCGGCTACGCCTCGGCCTCCCGCCTGTAGGCCCGCGTGCCGGGCTGGCTCTGGCCCCGTCCGCCACCGCCGCTCCTCTGGATGCCCCGCCCCACGGGGCTGGAGGAAGGAAGGGCGGGGCGGTGTTGAACGGGTGGACTGAACTCCTGTCAGGGGATCCGGTTGAGCCAGACGCGGGAGCAGATGGGCCCATCCATGGAGCGGTTGCTGCGGCTTCATCGGGTGACGAGTGAGTTGTCGCGCGCCCTCACGCCCTCCGAGGTGGCCAGCGTCATCGTCCTGCTCGCCGGCCCCGCGCTGGGCGCGGCCGAGTGCTCCCTCCATCTGCTCGAGGAGCCTGGAGGGCCGCGGCTCGTCCAGATGGAGGGGCCGCCCTGGACGGACCTCGGGCCCTGGCGCACCGTGCCGCTGGACGCGCCACTGCCCATCGCCGAGGCGGGGCGGAGGAACGAGCCGGTCTGGGTCGGGTCGCGGGAGGCCCTCCAGCGCCGCTACCCCGTCATCGACCCCGTGCCGCTGAGCCGGCGGGCGTGGGCCTGCCTGCCGCTCGATGTGCCGGAGCAGGTGCTGGGAGTGCTGACGCTCGGCTTCGAGTGTGAGCAGGACTTCGCGCGGGAGGAGCAGGAGCTCGCCTGCTTCGTCTCGAGACAATGCGCCTCGGCGCTCGAGCGTGCCCGCCTCCATGCGCGCGAGCTGCGCGAGCTGCGCGAGCGGGCCGAGCGGGCCGAGCGGGCCCTGGCCGAGTCCGAGGCCCACCGGCGCCAACTGGAGCGGGAGCACCAGCGTCTCCAGGCCGTCCTCCAGCAGTTGCCCCAGGGCATCCTCCTCGCCGAGGCACCGAGTGGCCGGATGCTGATGGTCAATGAGCAGGTGGGGCGGATGCACCGGGGTCCCCTGCCCTCCGAGTGGTGGCCCGAGGAGTACACGGCCTCCACCGGGTTCCACCCGGACGGGCGGCCCTATCGCCCGGACGAGTGGCCCCTGGTGCGCGCCCTCACCCGCGGCGAGGTGGTGCGGGGCGAGGTGATGGACGTGCTGCGCGGGGATGGCTCGCGGATCTCCCTGGAGGTGAGCGCCGGGCCGGTGCGCGACGCCGAGGGACAGGTGACGGCCGCCGTGGCCATCCTGGAGGACATCTCCGAGCGCCTGCGCCTGGAGCGGGCCGTGCACGAGGGCGAGGCCGTGTTCCGCCGCATCATGGAGTCCGACATGATGGGGCTGGCCTTCTCGGGGAAGGCGGGCCTCATCCTGGAGGCCAATGAAGCCTTCCTGTCGCTCGTGGGCCATGACCGGGAGGAGGTGCGGCGGGGCCGGCTGCACTGGCGGGACCTGGTGCCACCCGAGGGCCGGGAGCTCGAGGATCGTGTGTTGCAAGAGCTGTGGACGCACGGGGTGTCCGCGACCTTCGAGGCGGAGATGCTGCGCGCGGATGGAAGCCGTGTCCCGGTGTTGACGGGCTCGGCGCGGGTGGCGGAGCAGGACCGCATCATCACCTTCGTGATGGAGCTGTCGGACCTCAAGCGCGCGGAAGGGGCCCTGCGCTTCCTCGCCATGACGGGCTACATCCTCGCCCAGACGCTGGAGGTCACCGACGCCATCCTCCAGCACGTGGCCTGTCTGGCGAGCCTCTCGGTGGCCTCCTGGTGCGTCATCGACCTGCTCACGCCCGAGGGCCCGTTGCGCCGCGCGGCCGTGGCCCACCAGGACTCCGAGCAGGAGGCGCGGTTGCGGAGGGACTGGCCGCTGCCCTCGCCGCGGGACTCCGGGGGCCCGTTGTGGGAGGTGATGGACTCGGGCGAGCCGATGCTCTTCCCGGACTTCGGTGCGGAGACGTGGCGGCACCTGTCCCAGGGCGTGGTGCCCGAGGGGGGCGTGGACGGCTGGGCGAGGTGCTCGGTGCTGGTGGTGCCGCTGCGCTCGCGCGAGCGGGCGCTGGGCCTCATCACCCTGGGCTCCTGCGTCCCGCGGCGGCGCCATGGCCCGGAGGACATCGCCGTGGGCCAGGAGCTGGCGCACCGCGTGGCGGCCACGTTGGAGCGCTCGCAGCTCTTCCAGGAGTCGCAGCGGGCCGTGCGGCTGCGCGACGAGTTCCTCGCGGTGGCCTCGCACGAGCTGAAGACGCCGCTGACGCCCCTGCGGTTGCAGCTGCAGGGCCTGCGGCGGGTGGTGGAGTCCCAGGCGGGACAGCCCGTGGCGCCCGAGCGCGTCCTCCGGGCCGTCCAGGGTTGCGAGGCCCAGGTGCGCAAGCTGGCGGGGCTGGTGAATGACCTGCTGGACGTGTCGAGGCTGGCGCAGGGCCGGCTCCCGCTGCACCTGGAGCAGGTGGATCTGGTGGCCGTCACCCGGGACGTCCTCGAGCAGTTCTCCGCCGAGGCCACGCGCGCGGGTTGCCGGGTGGTGCTCGAGGGCGGAGCGCCGGTGGTGGGCCAGTGGGACCGGCTGCGGCTGGAGCAGGTGGTGACGAACCTGCTCACCAATGCCCTCAAGTACGGAGCGGGCCGGCCCGTCCTCGTGCGCGTCGGGTGGGCGGAGGGCGGGGCGAGGCTGGTGGTGCGCGACGAGGGCATCGGCATCGCGCCGGAGCACCGCGGCCGCATCTTCGGCAAGTTCGAGCGCGCCGTGTCCGAGCGTCATTACGGCGGGCTGGGCCTGGGGCTCCACATCACGCGGCAGATCGTCCAGGCGCTCGGGGGCGCCATCCTCGTGGAGAGCGAGGTGGGCCGGGGTTCCACCTTCACGGTGGAGTTGCCGCTGGGCGCCGAGGACTCGCGCGCTATGCTCGCGCATCCATGACTCTCTCCTCCCAGCGCCACCTCTTCGACCTGCCCGATGACGTCACGTGGATCAACTGCGCGTACATGTCTCCGCAACTGCGCTCGGTGAGCGATGCGGGGCAGCAGGCGGTGCTGCGCAAGGCGCGGCCGTGGAACGTGCGGCCCGAGGACTTCTTCACGGACTCGGAGACGCTGCGGAATCTCTTCGCGGAGCTGCTGGGGGCGGACGCGGACGGCGTGGCGCTGGTGCCCTCGGCGAGCTACGGGCTGGCGGTGGCGGCGGCGAACGTGCCGGTGCGGGTGGGCCAGCGGTTGCTGGTGCTGGCCGAGGAGTTCCCCTCCAACGTGTACCCATGGCGCGAGCTGGCGGAGCGCGCGGGGGCCCAGGTGGTGGGCGTGCGCAGGCCCGAGGATGGGGACTGGACGCGCGCGCTGCTGGAGGAGCTGGACGAGCGCACGGCGCTGGTGGCGGTGCCGCACTGCCACTGGACGGACGGGGGGCTGGTGGACCTGGCGCGAGTGGGGGAGCGGGCGCGCGAGGTGGGGGCGGCGCTGGCGGTGGATGCGACACAGTCGCTCGGGGCGCTGCCGCTGGACGTGGCGGAGGTGCGGCCGGACTTCCTGGTGGCGGCGGGCTACAAGTGGCTGATGGGGCCCTACAGCCAGGGCTACCTCTACGTGGCGCCGAAGTACCGCGAGGGCCGGCCCATCGAGCACAACTGGCTGATGCGCGGGGGGAGTGAGGACTTCTCCCGGCTGGTGGACTACCGGGACGACTTCCAGCCGGGCGCGAGGCGCTTCGACGTGGGCGAGCGCAGCAACTTCGTGCTGGTGCCCATGGCCCTGGCGGCGTTGCGGCAGCTGCTCGCGTGGGGCGTGCACGACACGCAGGAGACGCTGCGTGGGCTGACGGAGCGGGTGGCGAAGGGAGCCCGGGCGCTCGGGCTGGAGGTGCCGCCCGAGTCTCTGCGGGCGGGACACCTCATCGGCCTCAAGCGGCCTGGCGGCTACGCACCGGACGTGGCGACGAAGCTCGCGGCGCGCAAGGTGTACGTGAGCGTGCGCGGGGACAGCATCCGCGTGTCTCCGCACCTCTACAACACGGCGGAGGACGTGGACCGGCTGCTCGAGGCGCTCGCTCCGCTCGTGTGAGCGGTCACGCCTGGACGGCGGCGGCTTCCCGCCCGGTCTCGTGGGCCGGGAGCACGGGGGCCACGGTCCGCTTCTCGGCCGCGGCCTTGCGCCGCATGTCCTCGGTGGTCTCGCTGTTGCCGTCCGGCCGCCAGCCGGGCGGCGCGAAGAAGTAGCCCCACACCTCGCGAAAGCTGCGGGCGCTCGCCACATCGCGCAGGAACGGGCCGAACTGGTGGAAGACGATCTTGAGGGGGTTGTTCGTCGTCAGCGGGTGCACCAGGCCGTACCGGCAGGGCAGGTCGTCGCGCTCGGGGATGTACGTGCCGAAGAGCCGATCGAAGATGACGAGCACGCCACCGTAGTTGGCGTCCAGGTACTCGAGGTTGGCCGCGTGGTGGACGCGATGCGCCGACGGAGTGTTGAGGATGCCCTCGAGCCAGCCCAGCTTCGGCGCCCAGTCCGCGTGGATCCAGAACTGATAGGTGAGGTTCAGCGCGTACCCGGCGAGGATGGTCTCCGGCTTGAAACCCAGGAGGGCCAGTGGGGTGAAGATGACGTAGGCGCCCGTGATCTGCGACGTCCAGGCGAGCCGGCCCGCGGCGACGAAGTTGATCTCATTCGTCGAGTGATGCACCGCGTGCGAGAGCCAGAACCACCGCAGGCGATGCCCGAGCCGGTGATACCAGTAGTAGAAGAACTCGATACCGAAGAACAGGGCCACCCACGACCAGACGCCATGAGCTGAGGCGTCGAAGAGCCGATGCTCGTAGAGCCACTGGGCGCCCGGAAGCGTGATGGCGATCGGCACGACCTTGGTGATCTGCCGTCCCACACTCACCACGAAGGTGGCGAGGGCGGAACGCCAGACGTAGGGACGCTTGAGGATGAACCTGTAGGCAAGGATTTCCAGGACGATCGCCCCGAGGGATGCGCTGGCCAGGATGATGCCCAGTGGGCCCAAGTCGTTCATGAGGAGCCTCGCGCGGCGGTGGTGGTGCTCACGCACGCGGTGATGAAGAGCGGGGCCCTTATAGCACAATCAGGGCCGCCCGTCACGGTCGCGGGGCGGTCCTCGAAAACTCAGAAACGGGCATCCAGGCGGAGCACCAGCGCCGTGTCGGTCTTGATGGGAGCGGCCGGTGCGCTGTCGTACTCGAGAACGAAGGTGGTGCTGAGGGCCAGCGACTCCGTCAACCCGGAGGACAGCCGCGCGGTGTTGCGCACCAGCAAGCGGTTGTCGCCGAGGAGGTTGGGCATGGCTTCCAACTCCTCGAGCAGCCATACGTTCTTGGAGAAGCCCCACCGGAAGGCGCCCGCCAGGCGCGGCCCGAGGAAGTTCACGTCGTTCAGGTCCGGATCTCCGTCCTGCAGCTCGGGATAGTATTGGTAACGCGCCTCGCGGATGTAGCGCATGCCCACGTCCGTCTCCAAGCGCAGCCGGGTGTAGTCTTCCTCCAACCGCTCGAGCCAGACATAGCCCGCGCCGGCCTCGCCGCTGGTCCTCAACTGCACGCTCCTGACGCGGTCGATGTCGCCCCCGGTCAGCAGGTACACGGAGAGGCGTGGCGTCAGGTCCCGGTCGCCGCGGAGCTGGAGGCCGAGCCGCTCGGCCACCACCGAGGAGGGGACCGAGGTGTCACCCGCCGGACGCGCCCGGCCATAGGCCCCCTCGAGCCGCAGGCCCACCGCCCATGGGCTCCAACTGCGCCTGGCCTCCACCAGTCCGGTCAGGGTGAAGGATTCCGAGTTGCCGGTGAACCACGAGAAGCCAGCGCCCGCCGTGCCCTCCCACCGCCCGGCCGGAGCCTCCTCGCTGGAGAGCTCCGCCTGTTCCTCCGTGCCGGTGGAGTCCGAGGTCGGCGGCTCCTGGGCCGCCATCAGGGAGTCATTCGAGACTGGGGACGGATCTTGGGCCGCCAGGGCCAGCGAGAGGACGAAGGAAAGCATTGTCACCTCTGGATTCGGTTGATCGCAGAAGTGGGCATGGATTCCATTGCCCAGCAGCCCCCCGGAGGGATTGGCTCGCAGTGCGCCGGCCAACGCACCCGGATTGCTTCAGTGTTTCCCGAATCCCTCGCAGTGACCGGCTTTCATGGGAAACCCGTGCCACGCCCACTGACCGCCCTGGTTCAGCGCCAGGATGTCTGGCTCGGAGAATCGCAGGCAGAAACGCGCCTCCAACGGCGTCTTCGTCGTGGTGCGGTGCGCGGTGAGCGTCACCTCGTAATTTCCTGTCTCGAATTCCCAGCCCTTCGCGACGAACAGGCCTATCGGTGACTGCGGCTGGCTTTGGCTGACGATGAGGGGAGTGGGGTCCGCCAGGAACTTCCACGTCAGGTCGTGCTGCTCCGAGTCATAGACCCATTCGCCCGTCTCGTCCCAGACGAACACCGTCCCCTGATTCGCGGGCTGACCCACGCGCTCCACCTTCAGCTCCATCCCGGAGATGACCTCGAGCTGCTCCGTCTTGCTGGTGGTGGAGAAGGTGGGTTGCAGATAGAGCCACACCTCCTCCGGCCCCTGGGCGATGCGCACCAGGTGGGGAAGGGACAGGCGAACGGGCGGCCGCTGGTTCAGCGTGACGAAGTTGTGGAGCGACAGGACGAGTGCCACCGCGGCGCCAAGGGTCTGGATCCACTGGTGCGGCCCCTTGCTCGATCGCTCTGGTGTGGGTGTGGCTTTCCCGGCTCCCGGCTTTTCCTCAGTGGCCGGCAGCGGGGGCTCCGGAGTCCGGCCCTCCGGTTTCGCCTTGCCCCGAGTGAAGAAGTGGTGGAGCGACAGGACGAGTGCCACCGCGGCTCCGAGGAGCTGAGGCCACCGGTGCGGCCCCTTGCGCGAGCGCTCCGCGGTGGAGGCGTGCGTGTCATCGGTGGAGGCCATGGACGAGCGTCAAACTAACGGCACTCGCCGTGGGGGACACATGTCCGCCGGGCGCGGAGGAGTGTCCCTTCCCAGACGTGTCTCCGAGCCCTCACCGGGCCCAGGCCTGGCCCACGTGCCCATCCGGCCGGAGCAGGAGGGCGCTCAGCCCGCGGAGCTCCTCGCGGTCGTCTCCCACTCGCGCCTGAACGACGTTCGTCCAGCGCATCCACCTCGGGTCGAGCTGGAGGGAGGGGCCGCTTCCTTCTCGCAGCCGCAACAACAGCCACCTGCCGTCATGCATGTAGGAATAGAGTTTCCTCGTGGCTCCATCGGGCAACTTCAGCTCCAGGTCGGGGAGCCGCTTGCCGGTCAGTGCCTTCACGGGTTCGCCCTCGCACCGCGAGGCCGGCAGCTCCAGCTCCGGATAGCGTACGTCCATGGCGCCGATGCGCTCCGCCAGGGAGTGATTCAGGACGGGGTTCTTCAGGAGCTCCGACATCAGCTCGCGCAGGGCGAGGCCGGACGGGGTGAAGGACATGAGCGCCGTCTGGGCCTCCGTGTTGCGCAGGAGCGCGTGGCCCACCGGGTGGCGCTCGCGGTGATAGCTCTCGAGCAGCGACGGCGGCGCCTGGTCGCGCAGCACACCGGCGAGCTTCCAGCCGAGGTTCATGGCGTCCTGCAGGCCGACATTGAGGCCCTGCCCGCCAGCGGGGAAGTGGATGTGAGCCGCATCCCCGGCGAGCAGGACCCGGCCGGACATGTAGGATTTGGCGAGCCGTGTCTCGTTGCCGAACCGTGACAGCCATTGCGGCTCCTTCATCCCGAAGTCGGTGCCAGCGATGGCCGTGGCGCTCCGCTTCAGCTCGTCGAGCGTGACGCTCTCCTTGAGCGAGGCCCGCATGCGCTCGGGGTCGGTGACGAGCACCCGGTGGATGCCGGGGGCGAGCGGGACGATCATGAGGCCGCCCCGGAGGTTGGTGACGCTGAAGGCGGGCGTCGAGGGAGGCTCCGCGAGCACCACGTCGCCCAGCATGGCGGTGATCGAGGTGTCCGTTCCCTCGAATTCGATACCCGCGAGCTGCCGGACGATGCTGCGCGCACCATCCGCGCCCACCACATAGCGCGCGCGGCAGCGGAAGGATTCGCTCCCGGCGACGCCCGCGAGGCCCACACCGTCGGCATCCTGCTGGAGCTCCCGCACCTCATGGCCACGCCGCACGTCCACGCCGAGCTCGTGGGCCCGCTCCTCGAGCAGTTGCTCGGTGACGATCTGCGAGATGAACAGGGTGTACTTGAAGGTCGTGTCGAGCGTCGAGAAGTCGAGCCGCGTGTCCAGCATGCTGAAGTGGCCGGTGGGCAGCGGTCTGCCACGCTCCAGGAAGCGCCCCTCCCATCCGCGCAGCGCCAGGACCTCGAGGGAGCGCGGATGGAGCGTCAACGCGCGCGCCTGCCGGACCGGCTCTTCGCGGCGCTCGAGCACCCTCACGGAGATGCCCGCCAGGGCCAGCTCGCACGCGAGCATCAACCCGGTCGGCCCTCCGCCAACGACCACGACATCAATCACATCCTTCATGATGGAAACTCCAGGGCAATGATTGTTCGACCATCACCCTAGGGGCGCGTGCGCCTGGCGTGGTAACGTCATCCAGCCAGAAAATAACGAGAATCCGCCAACATGCCGCGAAAGCTCCCCATCGCCGCCATCGAGCGCCCGGACGAGCCGGTGCTCATCGCCATTCCCATCCACTCGGGCGGGGAGCCGGAGACGGCCCGGCACCGCCATGCGCGGGGACAGCTGTTCTCCATCGGCAGCGGGCTGATGGTGGTGCATACCGAGCGTGGCAACTGGCTCATGCCGCCGGGGATGGCCGGTTGGATTCCTCCCGGCACGTGGCACTCGGCGCACTGGCACGGTCCGACGCGCGGCTGGAGCGTCTATGTCGCGGCCCCGGTCTGTGAACGGCTGCCCGGGGAAGCCCGTGTGGTGAGGATGTCCCGGGTGCTGGAGGCCATCGTCGAGCGCGCCACGGAGTGGGAGCCCGGTGCGCCGCTCGGTCCGGCCGAGGCCCGCCTGGCGGCGGTGGCGATCGACGAGCTCCAGGTGGCGGAGGAGGAACAGGCGCTGCGCCTGCCCATGCCGAGGGAGCGGCGGCTCGCCGCCATCGCCCGGGCGCTGCTCGCGGACCCGGCCGATGCGAGGGGCGTGGGCGCGCTGGCCGCCTGGGCTGGCATCAGCGAGCGGTCCCTGACGCGCCACTTCAAACAGGAGACGGGGATGACCTTCGTGCGGTGGCGGCAGCAGGCGAAGGTGGCGCGAGCCCTGGAGCTGCTGTCGGAAGGAGAGGCGGTCGGGGACGTGGCCTTCTCCCTGGGCTACGAGAGCGTGAGTGCGTTCATCGCCATGTTCAAGCGTTTCCTCGGTACGACTCCGGCCCGGTGCCTGGAGGGGCGTGGCCCGGAGGCGAGGATCCGCCGCTTCGTGTAGAAACGGCCGCATGAGCACTCCCGCCACGACGGCCGTCACGAATCCTCCCTACACCCTTCGAACGCCCCGGCTCCTGCTGCGCTGCATGGGACCGGACGATGCCGCGCGCCGCAAGGAGGCGGTGGACTCCAGTGGGTCACACCTGGATGGCTTCTTCGCGCCCACCCCCCAGGAGCCCATGTCGCTGGATGCCCATGCCGCGCAGCTCCGGAAGTTCCGCGCGGGTTTCGATCTGGATCAGGACCGGGGTTATGGAGTCTTCGAGCCGGAGACCGGGAAGTTCCTGGGGGAGGTCAGTCTGCTCCGGCGCGCGGGCTTGGGGGCGCTCGAGATTGGCTATTGGCTGCGGCGCGATGTGGTGGGCCAGGGCTTCGCCACGGAGATGGCCTCGGCGGCGGTGAAGACCGCCTTCGAGCTCGACCGGGTATTGCGCATGGACCTGATGTGCAAGCCGGAGAACGAGCGGAGCGCGGCGGTGGCGCGCCGGCTGGGGTTCACGTTCGAGGGGCGGCTGCGAGACAGGCAGCTCGCGCCGCACCACGATCGGGGGGACCTGCTGTGCTTCACCCTGCTGGCCGCCGAGTACCCGAAGTCTCCGGCGAGCCAGCTTCCGCTCGAGGCATTCGACTTCCTCGGGCGGCGGCTCGCCTGAGACCCGGGCCGTTCACTTCGATGCGGATGGAGGATGTCCGCTCGTGGCTACCGCGCCGGAGGGTGCAACTCGACGAGCTGACCGGGCTGCCGGGTCAGGGTGACCTCGTAGAGCATGTTCGAGGCACAGCTCGGGCCCTGGGCGCCGTAGCTGGCGGTGGCGGCGATGCCTCCGAAGACCCAGCCAATGCGGCCGGATGCCGGAAGGCCGCCGTAGTCGAGCACTCCGTTGCGCACGGCCGCACCCAACGCGTCGTCCGGGATGAAGATTCCTCCGGTGCCGCCCAGGGTGGCTGGCGTGCTCCCGCATCGGGGCTGGGCATCGGCGGGTGGGAAGGTGAGCTCCGGATGCAGGTACTGCTGGGTCCGCCGCTGCCCGTCCGCGTAGCTCACCCGTAGCGTCGACACGCTGTTGATGAAGGGCAGCCCATCGACGCCCCCGGGCAGGTTGCCCGGGTCATGCTTCAGTCCCGTCCCGTCCCAGGAGTAGTACGAGATGCCTCCTACCAGCGTGGTGTACATGGTCCGCGACGCCGCATCGAAGATGGGGATGGCGGGGCAGGCATAGTGGTTGAGGAGCTGCTCGGCGGAAGTGTCCACGTCCAGGGTGATGCCACCATCAGTGGTGTCGGGGCTGATGTAGACGGGGTTGAGATAGCCCTCCATCCGGCCACCCTTGAACACGCCGCTGTAGGCGGTGATGCGCAGGTCCCCGGTCCCCGTGCGCGTCGGCCCCACCGTGAGGTCTCTGCGGTGGTAGGGGCCCTCGGGGTCCTGTTGTCCCGAGGGCACGTTGGGGGTCTGCCCCAGGAACTGCACCGCGAGCGTCGCCTTGCCATTCTGGCTGCCCGGGGTGAAGCGGAACATGCGGACGGACTCGGTGTACGTCTGCGTGGCCAGCGAGCCGCTGGAGGTGTACTCGCCATTGAAGGTATGGCCGAACACCAGGAGCTGAAGGCCGCCCAGTGAGACCAGCTCCCCTCCCGTGACCTGGAGGGCCAGGTTGTCGGCGATGCCGACGTTCTGGCTGGCCCAGGCCGTGTCGAGCTTCGCCTGGGGATCCAGCACCGCCTGGATGAGCGCGTCGAGACCGACCGAGGTGGCGTAGGCCTGCGTCACCATCGACGTGCCAGCGGGGTTCTGTCCGTAACCGCCGGCGATGATGAAATGGCCGTTCAACACCAGGCTCTGCGGATTGGTGGCGCGCCACTGGGTGCGGATCTTCGCGGGCAGGGCATCCGTGGACTTGCTGCCCAACACCTTGCCGGCCGCCAGGTCGATCACCCAGACGCTCGCGTTGGCTTGCGAGGGTGGAAAGGCCGGCCGCGTCTTCACCTGTTGAGAGTTGAGCGGGAAGTTGTGCATCCCGTTGGCACGGCCGCCGATGACGACGAGCTTGCCCTCGTGGACGGCGTACGCCGCCGAGTGCACACCGGTGAAGCCCTCGAGCAGGTGACCGGTGAAGGCCAACGAGTAGGGCACCGGGGCCGGTGGCGCGGCCTGGGGGGTTCCGGCGTCGGCGGTTCCGGCGTCCTCGGGACCGGTGGTGGGCGTCGTCGTCGCTGGCACTTCCGAGGGTGTCACCTGGGGCCGCGGACAGCCGACGGCCAGCAGCGCGAGCACCCACAGCATGCGCATTCCCTTGGGCTTCCAGGTGTTCATGTCACGTTCCTCCCCACGGTGTTCGAAGGGGACTGCTGGGACCTCAGCCACTGGAGGAGCATCGAGACTCGCGACGGGGACAGGTCCCGGGTGACGGGCATGTACATGGGGTGCAGCCGATCCGCCCCCAGGTGTACGAGCATCCCGGGAAGGTTGGAGCGCACGGTGGCCTCGTCTCCGATGTCGAAGCGTCCCTTCATGCCCGGGTACATGCGGGCGTATTCGCCGAGGAGGGGACCCACGTCGTCCTTCCAGGTCGGGTTGGCGGGAGCCTGGAACGCGCGCCACAGCAGGACGCTGAGCAGCGGGTTGTCTTCATCCGGGTTGGGGCCCGCGTCGCCCAGCGGGAGGCTGGGCATGATGTAATAGACGAGGCTGTCCAGCTCGGCGCGCATCGTGGGGATGGAGATGGACTGGGAGGTGCTGGTGCTCACCTCGAGCACGAGCGTTCCCGGCTCGGGACCCTGCTGCTGTCTGAGCACGAGGTCATTGCCCGCGGGCACGATGCTGGGCATCCAGACGGTCTGTCCGTCCTGTTGGACCTGGGACCACCAGAACTTGTAGGCGGTGAAGCTCACGTCGATCGTGGTGGGCTTCCCCCATTGGAGGGTGCGCACCGTCGTCTCCGCGCCCGTGCCCTGCTCGATGCGCATCGACACGGTGTCGATGTCGCCGGAGATGCCGTCGTCCGCCTCGCGCAGCACGGGCTGCCCGTTGAGCATCACCACCACGGGCGCCTGGCTGATGGCATCCAGCTCGGCCGGGGTGAGCGGAATCGAGTACACCTGCGAGCCCGGCCAGAGCTTGCAATCCTTGACCGCGCGCGCCTCGTCGCTGGCATCGATCAGCCCCTCCCCCGGAGTGATGGCTCCCTTCTGGAAGGGGACGAACTCCGTCTGGCCGCCAGCGAACCCGGCGGTGGCGACCAGGTCATCCTTGGTGCGCGAGCCGAGCCGGGTGATGGGCTTGAGCGCTCCGAACGTGAGGACCGCGTCGGGAGAGGCGGGGCTGCCATCCGAGAGCGGATAGGGGTTGCCCTGGGGGTCCTTCGGGGCGTTGGGATCCACTCGCGTGGAGAGGGGTACACAGCCTCCGAGATCGCAGCTCAGCATGCCGGAGCCGTCGGAGGCCCTGCTCACCCGGAACCCTACCGGCTTGTACGGGGAGCTCGTCTGTGACATCAGCTTGCGGGCGGGGGCCCAGCGCGAGGGCTCGCCTTGCGCCAGGGGCCCGAAGGTGCCCTGCACGCGGCCGTAGCAGAAGACATCGCCCTGGAAGAGCTGGAAGACGGGTTGGTTGCGGTGCAGGTCCACCGTCAGCTTCAGCGCGATGCCGTGGGCGCATGCCGCACGGAAGGACTCGTAGACGGGGGAGCCGTTCCCGTCGAGCCACCGCACCTGACCCGGGCCGAGGGCCGTGGTTCCGGTTACCGTACGGGCCGCGGTGGCCCACGCGCCAGCGGCGCCCCACGAGCTGCGCGCGGTCGGGATGACGCTGTTCAGGTTGCGCAGCTGGGGCGGATCGAACCAGGCGATGAAGCCACCGCCGCCCGGCAGGTTCACGGCGATGATGAGTCCGTAGACCTCCGAACGGGCCTGCATGTCCGGATCGAGATCCACGAGCTTGGGGAAGCTGGCCGTTACGCCTTCTCCCAAGAAGGGATTGTCGGGACTGAAGGTGATGACGCTCACGCCCACGAGCGAATCCTTCGTGGGGTCGGTGATGGAGCTCCAATCGGAGGCGACCACGGAGTTGATGCGACAGCCCTGGAAGTAGAGCTGGGCGAGCCCCGTCGGATTCCAACCCGAGGGACCATTGGTCGGCGGCTCCGAGATGTAGACGCCGTTGGGGTTCGTGAGGGGAACGGAAGGCGTGTAGCTCGGGGTGTAGTTGTTGATGGTGCTGGGCCCGGCGAAGAAGGCGCCTCCGAAGTGGATGCGCGGCGGATCGAAATAGCTCATCGACTTCCCCCCTTGAAACATCGGCATCTCAACGCATGACGTGAACGGATGCGATGTGAAGATGAAGGAATCTCTATCACTCGTGACGCGCGGTGGGACCCCTCGCTCCGCCCTATGCCGTTTCATTTCAGACAATAGATTGTATTTGACGGGAGGCCGGCCACCCATTCCCATTGGAATGAGGCCGGAACCCCCAGGACGGAGTGTAGATGATTGCCATTTCCAGATACATGCGACCCGCGGTCCCGGCCCTGCTCGTCCTGATGGGAGGAATGGCCAGGGCCGAGGATACCCTCGGCGTCGATGCCACTGTTCGAGGCGCTCCGCCGCGCAACTACGGCAACCTGCGCATCGGTGCGTCCACCTCGAGCCAACGCCCTTCGCTGTGTCTCGAGTTGTCTCCCCTGGAAATGCTCTCCATCGAGGGGTGTGGAACGGGCTCGGGTTTCCTGCACCATGACCCGGAGCCGGAGATCGCCCACTTCCGTTCGTGGCTGAAGCTGACGTCCTGGAAGACGGAGCTGGGCTGGTTGCAGCCCCGCATCGGCGCCGGTATCGCGGAGCTTCAGGTGGGGCAGGACGGCGCCGGCTTCTCCTTCTCGGGAGTGGGGCCCACCGGCGTGGAGACGGCGGGGCCCGAGGTGGGGGCCTCGCTGCGCCTCCTGGTGCCCCTGGTGGGAGGAACCGAGCTGGTGGGCGAGGTGGGGATGAGCGCCGCCTGGTTCCGCCATGCGCCCCAGCTCGTCAAACCCCAGTCCTCCTTCCAGCCGAGCGCGAGCTTCTCGCTGGGCGTTGGCTTTTGAGGCAGGACGCAGTGCGGGGCTGGGGGGTGTTCTGTGGCCTGTTGCTGGCCGCCATCCTGGTGCCCTTCGCCCTCTTCGGTGACGGGCTGGAGGCGGCCACCCGGCGGCTCCTGGCGGACGCCCCGTCCCCGTGGCGGTGCGCGCTCCTGCTGGGCGGGCTGCTCGCGAGCGACATCGTGCTGCCGGTGCCCTCCAGCCTCGTCAGTACCGCCGCGGGCGCCATGCTGGGCTTCTGGCGTGGCCTGGCCACCTCCTGGGTGGGGATGATGGTGAGCTGCCAGGTGGGCTACGTCCTCGGCGCGCGGGCCGGCGGCACCACCCTGCGGCGCGTGGCGGGCGAGGCCGAGCTGGCCCGGGTGGCTCGGGCCTCCGAGCGCCACGGCCACTGGTTCCTCCTGCTGTTCCGCGGGGTGCCGGTGCTGGCGGAGGCCTCCGTCGTCTTCGCGGGCCTCGGCCGCATGCCTCCGCGCCGCTTCCTCTCCGTCTGCGCCCTGTCCAACCTGGGCTGCTCCGCCTCCTATGCGGCCCTGGGCGCCTTGGCCATGGAGACGGGCTCGTTCCTCCTGCTCTTCACCGGCATGGTGCTCCTCCCCGCGCTCGCGCTCGCGCTGGTGCGCGGGACACGGGGAGGCTGAGCCGCGTCACGGGCCCTGTCCCCCTCCGCGACGCCCTCGATCCGGTTGCCCGGGGCGAGTGCCACGCGGCGAAAGCGGGCGCGAGGCCGAGCTCGCGCAGCCGCTGCTCGAGCCACCTCGCGGGCGAGCGTGCACCCCCCCAGGAGCGCCACCACGGCCAGGAACCTCCTCGTCCCACGTGACCGCTCGTGCATGGCTCGCTCCGTGCGGGGGGCCCCGCTCCACCCTCAATCGAACTTGTAGCCCTTGGGCACCACGACGATGCCGTTGTCGGTGACGGTGAAGCCGCGCGCCTTGTCGGCCGCCAGGTCGAAGCCAATCTTCGCGTTGGGCGGCACGCGCACGTCCTTGTCGATGATGGCGTTGCGCACCTGGGCGTGCCGGCCGATGTCCACCTCGTCCAGGATGACGGAGCGCTCCACCAGCGAGTACGAGTTCACCCGGACGCGGCGGAAGAGGATGCTCTCGCGCACCGTGCCGCCCGAGATGATGCAGCCTCCGGCCACCATGGAGTTGAGGGCCCGTCCCATGCGCTCGCCCGCCTCGTGGACGAACTTGGCTGGCGGGCTGTACTCGACCGCGCTGCGCAGCGGCCACTCCGGGTTGAAGACGTCGAACTCCGGGTTGACGGACACCAGGTCCATCGAGGCCTCGTGGTACGCGTCCAGCGTCCCCACATCCCGCCAGTAGGTGTTGGCCCGCGTCTGGCCGGGGATGGGGTTGGTCTGAAAGTCATACGCCTGGATGTGGTAGCCATCGCGCAGCGCGCGCGGCAGCACGTCCTTGCCGAAGTCGTGCTGCGAGCCCTCGGTGCGCGCGTCCACCTCCAGCAGCTCGCTGAGCACGCGGCGCTTGAAGATGTAGTTGCCCATGCTGCACAGGGCCATGCCCGGCTTGCCCGGCATCGACTTGGGGTCCTTGGGCTTCTCCTGGAACTCGACGATGCGGCCGCGCTCGTCCACCTGCATCACGCCGAAGCGCGAGGCCTCCGCCAGCGGCGTGGGGTAGGCCGCGATGGTGATGTCGGCGCGCTGGGACTCGTGCTGCTCCAGCATGTGCGCGACGTTCATCTTGTAGATGTGGTCACCCGAGAAGATGGCCACGTTGTCGGCGCGGTGGTTCTCCACCAGGTGGAGGTTCTGGTAGATGGCGTCGGCGGTGCCGCGGTACCAGACGGGCCCCAGCTCCTCGTAGCGGTACATCTGCGCCGGCACGAGCGTGATGAAGTAGTCGGCCAGCAGGCCCGAGCCGAAGCGCCAGCCGCGCTGGATGTGCTCGGTGAGCGACTGCGCCTTGAACTGCGTCAGGACGTAGATGGAGTAGACGCCCGAGTTGAGGAAGTTGCTCAGGGCGAAGTCGATGATGCGGAACTTCGACCCGAACGGCACGGCGGGCTTGGAGCGCTTGGACGTCAGCGGAGCCAGGCGCGTGCCCTGGCCCCCCGCGAGAATCATTCCGAGGATGCGCTTGCTGTTCATTTGGAAAACCCCCACATGAACCCAGTATAGGGAGCGTTCCGGGAAAGGCGCGGTTTTGAACGAATCCCCCCGGGAATCCGGCGCGGGCGCGTCCGGACGGGGTGGAAGCCGGGGGAACGTGTTGAGGACTGAACTCTCAGGCCTCGATGAACCGCGCGCCGGTGAGTCCCTCGCGCTCCAGGGCCGCCTTCAGCTCCTCGGAGACGATGAGGGCCACACGCCATCCCCAGGGACGGAAGATTTGGGCTCCACCTACTCGGGCGGGGTCCACCTTCAGGCCATGGACGGCCCGGTACTCGCCCACCTTGTCCGGACGGCCGTCCTCGGGCTTCCAGTACTGCACCTCCTCGCACCGGGCGTCGTCGATGCAGGGGATGATGCGCAGTGCGTTGAGGATGAAGTAGGGCCCCGGGTGTCCCTCCACCCGGGCGGGGATGAACTGCACTTCCTGTAGGAGGCCCAACTGCTCGAAGACCTGGACGAAGCGGCCGTGAACCACGGGGATGCTGAGGCCGGCCCAGGTGAAGTCCAGGGGCGGGCCCGCGAGCTGGAGGGGAAAGTGGGGCACGCAGCCCAGGTCGAGCCTCTTCCCCTTCTCGAATTGCCAGGGGTTGAGCTGCCGTCCCTGCTCGTCCTGGATGAGTCCCAGGTGCCATCGCGGGCGGGTGCTCCTGTCGTCCACCAGGTCAAAGAACCTGCTCATGCTCTCACCCTCGGCTCCACCCTAGTTCTTCGTGGCCAGCCGGTGCAGCAGGGACCCGGGAGTACAAATCTCGCGCGCGATCCTCTCGAGCTCCGCCACCAGCAGGCGTCGGCATTGCATCGGGGTTTGACAGTCCTCGAGAGCGGCCTTGAGCCTCCGGTAGACCTCCCTGTGGTACTCCTCCGGGTGGGGGCCGATGTGGCCGTGGAGGTAGACGAGGTTCTCCACTGCGTCCAGGTCCATTCCCGCCTGCGCGAAGAGAATCTTGAACAAGGGCGTCCAGGGTCCACCGTGGAGGGTCGAGGTGTCGTTCTTGTCGGTGGCGAGGTGGTGCCACTGGTATCCCTCTTTTTTCTCGGTGCCATCGGTGCACGCGCTTCCGAGGGCCGCGGCCGCCGTCCCCACCGCCGCACCGGTCACGACCAGGGTGCCATCCGCCACGATGTGGACCGTCGTCGAGCTCCCCATCGTCAGCCCGCCAGCCATGGCGTTACCGGGGTGACTCCAGCCCCAGCAGACTCCAGATGCCCCCCTTGGGCACCTGGGGCAGCCCCTTGCCCAGCCCCATGCTCGCTACCAGCACCAGCACGCGCAGCGCCGTCCCACCCATCGCCTTGCCAAAGCGCTCCGCGGCTGCCTCCAACTCCGCCGCCGTCCTCGCCGCAGCGGCTTCCTGGTAGAGCTGGAGGCAGGTCCATGCCACCCGGCCGAGCTCCAGCACTCCCACCGCCAGTGCCAGCCGTACCGTCAATGCCGCCGCGAAGGCCTTGGAGAAGATGGGCTCGGGCAGCAGCCATGCCGAGAAATACAGGGCCACCGAGAGGGCCACACCGGCCAGGAAGGCGGGCGAGCTGAACAACTCCCGGGCCGCCTCGCGGGCGCCCGCGCCCATGTAGCGAGGGGAGAGCTTCAATGCCAGGACGAGGGGGCTCTCCTCCAACGAGTCCGGTAGGGGAATCCGGGGCGGGCCGTACCGCGAGAGGTACTCCTCCCTCATCTGTCGCTCCCACTCGGCGGGCGTGCGCTCCGTCTTGCCCTCGGCGGTCGATGCCAGGAGGAGTTGGAATCGGGGCTTCGCCGCTGCCGCTGGTGGGAGGGACTCATGAAAGGCCGCGAGCAACGCGCGGGCCTTCGCCACTTCGAGCACTTCCAGGGCCGGGTCTCGTGCCTCCGGTCCGAAGAACAGCTTCAGCTGGCCTCCGGGCAGCTCGCTGACGTCCACTCTTTTCGGTGCCACTCGCGGGCGTGTGCCGTCGGGCACTCCCTTTCGGGTGGTTGCGCATGAGGTGGGTAGGACGAGGCTCAATGCCACGATGACGCGTAGCAACACCAGGTGGGTTCTTCTCATGTCCAGGCACTCACCCGGCCTCGGCCTGTGCGTGAGCCAGCCCGAAGCGATGCTGGACGCGCCTGGCCACCTCGGGATGGCCCAGGTCCTCCAACTTGCAGGCCACCCACGCCGCCGCATGGTCCAGGCGGTTGAAGACGATGTACGGGTAGCTCGGCCGGTTCTGGTGCATCACGATGCTGAGCGTCAGCCTCGTGAGGGCCGAGTCGAGCGCGTAGACCACTCCGAGCATCCTGTCGCGCCGGAGCTCCTCGTTCTGCGCCATCCACTCGAGCTGCCTCTGGCGGTGTGGCAGCGGCAGCATTCCACTGTTCATCCCATCCACGAACAGCAGGTGGGCCCCTCTCTCGAGGCACGCCATCCGCCTCTCCAGGTGCGCCTCGAAGTCCTCCATGCACGGCGAGCCCATGCACCGGATGACGACCAGGGGCCAGAGCGAATCATCCACGGTGATGGCGGCGGGCGGAGGAAGCATTCCTGTGAAAAGCGTGAATACACGAAATAACAGGTGTGTAGGAAATTTTCGAGGAAAGTGCTCGGGAGCCGCGTCGGGTTCGGGCGGATGGTTTGACGTCGAAGCGACACCCGAGGTCAGGCAACCACCCTCGTGAGGCCACCTCGAAGAGCAGCCAGCCAGAGCAGCGCTCCCTGCCGAGTGGAACCCTGCTGAACACGTTCCCGGCCAGCAACGGCAGTCCTCAAAGCAGTCACGGTCCTTATCACTCGAGAAAGGGAGACACACTCATGAACCGGACGAAGCTGATTCTGGCGGGTCTCATCGCTGGCGCGATGGCCTTCGGCACCGCGTGCAAGTCGGACAAGGCCGCCGAGCGCACGGAGCCCACCGAGTCGACGACGGGCACCACCGGCACCACCACCGACGACACCACCAATCAGGGCGGCACCACGCCCGGCAGCACCAACCCGGGGGGCACGGGTGGCGCCGGTGACATCGACTCCGACATGGGGGGCACGACCGGGGACGACCTCGGTGGCTCGGGTATCACCCCCGATGACAATCTCGGAGGTTCGGGCACCCTGAACCCCGAGAACCAGGGCACCGGTGGCACCGGTGATACGGGTCTGGGCGATGACATGACCCAGGATGACAACGAGGACGTGCTCGTCCCGGACAGCGGCGCGGGTGGCGCCGGAACCGGTGGAACGGGCACGGGCACGACCCCTGACACGGGCACCCAGGGCCAGAAGTCCAAGGACAAGAGCAAGAGCGGCACTGGCACCACGGGCGGCACCGGTGGCTCCGGCTACGAGGAGGACGACTCCCGCTTCCAGCAGGACCAGGAGCTCGGGGGCGACAAGTTCCCCTCCGATGATGTCGCTCCCAAGCAGTAGCACCCGAGGGGCGTAAACGAGGAGACACATCCTCGAAAACGGGAGCATTCACGAGGGGGCGCGCGGCGTTAGATTCGCCGCGTGCCCCATCCTCTTGCTGGCAAGCCCCCTCCCGATTCCATCCTCATCCACCCCGACACGCTGCGCTCGCAGTACTACTCGGAGCGCCCGGACGTGCGCGAACCCGAGCAGCGCGTGGCCTTCGGTACCTCCGGACACCGGGGCTCCGCCGCACGCCGCAGCTTCAACGAGGCGCACATCCTCGCGGTGACGCAGGCCACGTGCGAGTACCGCAAGAAGGAAGGCATCGACGGCCCGCTCTTCCTCGGCATGGACACGCATGCGCTGTCCGAGCCCGCCCAGCGCTCGGCGCTCGAGGTGCTCGCCGCCAACGGTGTGCAGGTGCGCTTCACCGACGGGGCCACGCCCACCCCCGTCATCTCGCACGCCATCCTCATCTACAACCGCGGCCGCACGCAGGGGCTGGCCGATGGCATCGTCATCACGCCCTCGCACAACCCGCCCGAGGACGGTGGCATCAAGTACAACCCGCCCAACGGCGGCCCCGCCGACACGGGCATCACGTCGTGGATAGAGAAGCGCGCCAATGAGTTGCTCGGCGCGGGCAACGCGGGCGTCCAGCGCATGCCCTACGAGAAGGCTCGCACCGCCTCCCACGTGAAGACCCATGACTTCATCACCCCGTACGTCGAGGACCTCGGCAACGTGGTGGACCTGGAGGCCATGCGCGGGGCGAAGCTGTCCATCGGCGCCGACCCCCTGGGCGGCTCGAACCTCGCCTACTGGGAGCCCATCGCCGCGCGCTACGGCCTGTCCATCCAGGTGGTGAACAAGACGGTGGACCCGACCTTCCGCTTCATGCGCGTGGACCACGACGGCAAGATTCGCATGGACTGCTCGTCGCCCTACGCCATGGCCGGCCTGGTCGAGCTCAAGGACCGCTACGACATCGCCTTCGGCAACGACACGGACTCGGACCGGCACGGCATCGTCACCCGCAGCGTGGGTCTGATGAACCCCAACCATTACCTGTCCGTCGCCATCCACTACCTGTTCCAGAACCGCCCCGGCTGGAAGCCCGGTACGGCCGTGGGCAAGACGCTGGTGAGCAGCAGCATGATCGACCGCGTGGCGAAGGCGATCGGCCTGCGCGTGGTCGAGGTGCCCGTGGGCTTCAAGTGGTTCGTGGACGGGCTGCTGGAGGGGTCGCTCGGCTTCGGTGGCGAGGAGAGCGCGGGCGCCTCGTTCCTGCGCCGTGATGGCACCGTCTGGTCCACCGACAAGGACGGCATCATCCTCGACCTGCTGGCGGTCGAAATCCTGGCGCGCACGGGGAAGGACCCGGGGGTGCACTACCAGGAGCTGGCGAAGCAGTTCGGCGCGCCGCTGTACACGCGCATCGACCAGGCGGCGACTCCGGCGCAGAAGTCGGCGCTCAAGAAGCTGTCGCCCGACGCGGTGCGCGCCACCACGCTCGCGGGCGAGCCCATCACCCAACGTCTCACGCGCGCTCCTGGGAACAACGCGGAGATCGGCGGGCTCAAGGTGGTGGCGGAGAACGGCTGGTTCGCCGCGCGGCCCTCGGGCACCGAGGACGTCTACAAAATCTACGCGGAGAGCTTCCGGGACGCGAAGCACCTGGAGGCCATCGTGGACGAGGCGCGGCAGATCGTCAGCGACGCCTTCTCGCGCGGCTGAGTCCCCGGGCGGGGGATTCACGGGGGGCGGCTGGACCTGGAGGGCTCGCCCTTCGTAGCCTCGGGGCAACCATGCCGCTTCCCCCCCTCATGGGCAGACAACTGCCCGTCATCGGCCACTTCCCCTACATTCATGGCATTGGAGCCGACTCGTTCGGCTTCTTCCTGGATGGGTACCGCCAGCACGGCCGTATCTTCGCGGTGCGGGACACGTTCAACACGTTCGCGGTGCTGCTCGGGCCCGAGGCCAACCGCTTCGTGCTGGAGCGCGAGACGCCGCACCTGTCGTGGGGAGCGGCCTACGGCGCGGAGGGCTCGCGCGTCATGGGCCCCACGGCGATGGCCCTGCAGGATGGCGAGGAGCACCGGCGCCGGCGCGCGCCGATGATGTCCTCGTTCCGGCACCAGAACATCGCGGCCTTCTGCGACACCATGGTGGAGCTGGCGCGCTCGCAGACGGGGACTTGGAAGGAGGGCCAGCCGTTCGACTTCGTCGGCGAGGTGAGCGAGCTGACGTTCCGGGTGGCCTGCGCATTCCTGCTCGGGGTGCAGGTGGGGGAGGACTACCCGCGCTTCCGCGACATCTACAAGAAGATGTTCCGCCCGGTGGGGCTGGCGTTGCAGGCGGCGGGGCTGCCGTACATGCAGCGCTACCGCGACCAGCTGGGGCGGCTGTCCGCGAGCTGGATCGCCGACCGGCGAGCCCACCCGCGCGAGGACATCATCAGCCGGCTGTTGGAGGCGGGGCTGGAGGACAAGGACGTGATGGCGCAGGTGTTGATGCTGATGTTCGCCGGGCATGACACGACGAAGCTGTCGCTGTCGTGGACGCTGGCGACGCTGCATCAGCATCCGGAGTACCTGAAGCGGGTGCTGGCCGAGCAGGAGGAGGTGCTGGGAGACGGTGCCATCACGGCGGAGTCGATGAAGAGTCTGCCAGTGCTGGAGCGGGCCATCCGCGAGGCCAACCGGCTCTACCCGCCGGTGTCCCTGGCGCGGCGCGGGGTGCTGGAGGAGTTCGAGCTGGGGGGCTACACGGTGCCCAAGGGCTGGAAGGTGATGTACCTGCCGCGGGTGTCGCACCAGTTACCGGACGTGTTCAAGGAGCCGGAGCGGTACGACCCGGACCGGTTCGCGCCGCCGCGCGAGGAGCACAAGCAGCCGTATGCGATGGTGGAGTTCGGGGGCGGCTACCGCACGTGCATCGGCAAGGAGCTGGCGCTGTTCGAGGCCAAGGTGGTGCTCTCGTACCTGTTGAGGACGTTCACCTTCGAGCTGGTGCCGGGGCAGAGAATCGAGGCGGCGAACTCGGGGGCGATGACGAGCCCGAAGAATGGGGTGAAGGTCATCGCGAAGAGAACGGGCCGCCGGGTGCCGATGGAGAAGGCCGCGTAACCGAGGGTATCGAGTCCCCCGGGTTGACTCCGTGTATGCCCCCTCTCCCTCTGGGAGAGGGCTGGGGTGAGGGTCTACCCATCCCTGTGAACGGGTTCACACGCCATCCGGAGCCCGAGTGCTAGTGAAAAGCCCCTGGACGGGGGATGGGGTCCAATCAGCGTCAGCGCCTTTGCACCGCAACGGAGGGTTCATGAGGAGTGAGTTCGCGGGCTGTCAGCAAGCCCGATGGGTACCGCGTGCGGCGCATGTGGGGTTGGTGGTGGGAGGGCTGCTGCTGGTTCTGAGCGGCTGTAAGCAACCCAATGAACCCAACGCTGGAGCGAAGCCGGGCGGAACTCCCGGGCAGATCAACGAAACACCTCGACTGGACAAGAGGGTCTCGTTGACGCTCATCGGCTTCAACTACACCGATCTGTACATCGACAGCTTCTCGGTGAACGGACAGGGTGGGGGAAACCTCTATGTCAGTTCCCCGACTTCCGGTGGAGGAGGAAGCGTGTGCTGTGTCGGCTTCTCACCGAGCAGCAAGCTGCCACTGCAAGTGAAGGTCAGGTGGACGCGCGATCGGCGGCGCTGGTGCGAGAAGGAGGTGCTGATCACGGACCCCGTGCCAGCCTCGCCCGAATACCTCGCGGTGCACTTCTTTCCCGATGGACGCATCGAGGGCGAAATCACAGAGGAGTACCCAGAGGTGAAGCTCAAACTGCGAAGCGTGGATGACGGTAAGCGCAAGGCGTCGGGGAACAACGTGGCGGATGAGCAGACGGCGAGGTGCCAGGATGGCTACTAAAAAGTTTGCGGCTCGGAAGCATCCAGCCCTGAAACAGTCTCAGGAGGCGCTGCGCCGCTCGGCGGAACTCGCGGACGTGACCACCCAGGGGACCGCGTCTGTGCCCGTCGTGTCGGGTGAGAACGCCAATGTCCCCTCCAGGGCCACACGCTCCACGGGTCCGCAGGACCTCTGGCTCACCTTCTTCTTTGACGGTACCGGCAACAACCTGGATGCGGATCAGGGAAACAACGAGCACAGCAATGTGGCACGGTTGTACTTGGCGCATCAACGAGAAGACCCGTCGAACGGGATATTCCGTATCTACATCCCCGGCATCGGCACGCTCTTCAAGGAGATCGGCGATCCCGGAGGGGGAATCATCGGTCCTGGCTTCGGCGGACGGGGCGAGGCGCGTCTGCAGTGGGCGATGAAACGGCTGGAGACGCACGTCAAGAAGGCGGACAGCAAGGTTCGCGTCCATGTTGCGCTGTTCGGCTTCTCGCGCGGGGCCACGTTGGCACGCGCCTTCGCGTTGCGGATCGCCGCACGCTGCAAGAAGAAGGATTGGGTCTATCACTTCATGCCGGGAGGCCAGCCCATCAGCGTGTACTTCATGGGGCTGTTCGACACCGTGGCCTCGGTCGGCATGGCGATGAGCGCGAACAATGGTGGGGCCATCGGCGCACTCCAGTGTCCTTGAGGGATTCTTCTATCCGGACAACTGCTTCGAGATCGTCCTTCCCGGAGTCCACTCGGACGTGGGCGGAGGCTACCGCCAGGGCGAAGGAGCGCGAAGCTCGATGCTGAGCCTCATCCCGCTGAGGATGATGCATGACACGGCGAGCATGGCGGGAGTCCCCCTGGTCCAGAAATTCAGCACGGAGCAACAACTGAAAGACTTCGGGCTGGACGCGGACGGCTCGAAGCGCTTCGGGACGCTCCTGGCTCGGTTCAATCACTACATGAAGGCGGTGGACTGCGCGAGCGACGCTGGGTTGGGGCGCAAGGTCCTGGCCCACATGAAGCTCTACTATCGATGGCGGTTCTACAAGATTGCCCGTGACCTGAAGGCGCGTCTGGCTGGGCGCCTCACGCAAGATGAGCGCAGGCTGCGCGCTTCCGAACCTCGCTGGGCCGCGGAGAAGAAGCAGCAGGCCGCCCGCATGGAGGCGCTGAAGAGCGAGGAGATGAAACACCGGGCAGCGGCGGGAATGTTCACGGGTCCCGGTATGGGTCCGGCGATGCTTCTCAAGAGCCAGGCCGACAGCATGGCGGAGTTCCTCAAGCTCGCGGAGCAGAAGAAGGACGAGTATCTCGCGGTCAAGTCCATCCACGACACCATCCCGAGCTCGGATGGGTCGTTGGCGAAGAATCTGAGCCTCTACGATGACCAGCTCATGGCGGATGCCTGCATGCTCAAGCTCCTGTCCAAGGTCAGGAAGCTTCGCCCGCATTATCGAGCGCTACTCGAGGCTTTCGAGGACGAGTTCGACCACGGCAAGGGGTTGCGCGACGAGAAGATCATCGGATTCTTCGATGACTATGTTCATGACTCGCTGGCCGGATTCGCCGGTGACGCGACGCTGCCTTCCGACCCTCGTGTCATCTATCGCGGAGGGGACAGCAAGATGCGTTACGCCGTGAATCAGTCCGCGAAGACCTCGGTCTCCGAGCTCGCCTGAGCGCCCCCGGTCTGGGCAGGGCTGCTGGCGTCCTTCTCCGTCAAACTCACTCCGCGCGGATGCGCTCGGGGTGACTGTACACATTGAATCGCCCATCACGGACGAAGGTCGCCAGCGTGATACCCGCCCGCTCCGCCAGGTCGATGGCGAGCGAGCTTGCCGCGGACACACTGGCCACCACGGGGCAGCGCGCCATGGCGGCCTTCTGGATGATCTCGAAGCTGACGCGGCCGCTGACCACGAGCACGGTGGGCCTCGTTTCCGCCGGCCGTGAGGCCCGCGCCGAGCGCAGCCCGTGTTCGAGCACCATCGCCCCCACGACCTTGTCCACGGCGTTGTGGCGGCCCACGTCCTCGAACGCCGCGAGCACCTGGCCTTCCACATCGAGCGCCGCCGCGGCATGCACTCCGCCGGTGTGCGCGAAGTTGGGCTGCACGGTGCGCAGGCGCTCGGTGGCGCGGGCGAGCACCGGAGCGGGAATCTCCGGGCCTGGCGGCACGGGGCTGCACGCGACCATCAGGTCGTCCACGCTGCGCCGGCCGCAGACTCCGCACGCCGCGGTGGTGAGCGTGCCTCGTTTCGTCGTGCCCACCTTCTCCAGGTCGATGACCAGTCCGGGCGCCGGCGTCACCTCGACGGTGTTGCCGTAGCCTTCCTCTCCGGGCCTGCCGCAGTGGGCGAGGCCTCCGAGGTCCTCGGCGCAGTGGATGAGGCCCTCGGCGAAGAGGAAGCCCACCACGAGGAATCGGTCCGCCCCCGGAGTGCGCATGGTCACGGCCACGGTGTCTCCGCTGATGCGGATGTCCAATGGCTCCTCGATGGCCACCGTGTCCGGCTCGGCGGCCGCGAGCGGCTCGTCCGGAGTGTGGCGCAGCACGGGGCGCCGGGTGACTCCAGCGGGGAGCGGGGGATGGCGTTTTTCCTCGGTCATCGCGCGGGTACGGGGGGGAAGACCCTCACCCTGTCCCTCTCCCAGAGGGAGAGGGGTGATGGGCACGGGTTCAATTCGTTGTTCGCAGGCTCCCGTCTCGGAGGCACTGCTGGATGAAGGTCGCGATGTCTTGCACCGCATCCGGGGAGAAGCGTTTCGTTCCCTCGGGCACGGGGGCGTCGCCCACCACGGCGAGCACGTCCTGGCGCTCCGCCGCGAGCAGCGGCCCGAGCCCCTCTCGCCACACCTCGAGCTTGGGCAGCGGCCCCTGCTTCCACCCCTCCACGAGCACCAGATCCACCTTGTCGGCGAAGCGCGCCAGCAGGGACAGCACGGGCTCCGCGGGCTCGGGAAAGGTGAGCTGCACTCCCGCGGGGGTGGCAAAGGCGACGAACGCGGCTCCGGAGGCCGCGTGGCGCTCGGTGTCACTGCCCTCGGGGTGGAGCGGGTGCGAGTGGGACGAGTGCTTCACCACGCCCACGCGCAGGCCGCGCTGGCGCAGCTCGGGCACGAGCCTCGCCAGGAGCGTCGTCTTCCCCGAGCCGGACCAGCCGACGATGGCGAGCGCGGGTGGATGCATCACGGCTCCACGGGCAGGTAGCGCGGGTGGTCGAAGCGTTCGAAGTCCACCGTGTCGCCTGGGCCGAAGTCGGCGCGGCCCGGAGGCAGGACGGCGTAGCCCTCGGCGCCGATGTTCTGGAGCATGTGCCCTCCGCCCTGCTGGCGCAGCCGGGTCCACACCTGTCCATCCTCACGGAACTCCAGGGTGGCGCTGATGAGGTAGGTGAGCCCGGCCTGCTTGTCCCGCCTGTCATCGAGTCGGACGCGCAGGCGCTGGCGCTCCTCGGTGACGCCCTGGTGCCGCAGCAGCAGCGGCCGGGCGAGCTGATCGAAGGCCACGGTGGCCGCGCCCGGTGTGCCAGGGAGCACGACGACGGCGGTGGTGCCGAGCCTCGCCACGGCCACGGGCTTGCCGGGTTTGATGGCCACGCCATCCACGAGGAAGGTGGCGCCCATCCCGGCGAGCACGCGCTTCACCCGGTCCTTGTCTCCCACCGAGGCGCCTCCTGTGGTGACGAGCACGTCGGCGCCGCCGGCCAGCCGCTCCAGGGCCGCGCGCAGCTCCCGGTCCTCATCTCGGGCGCGCTCGAGCGCGACGACACGGGCCCCGGCCTCGCGGGCCATGGCGCCGACGAGCACGAGGTTGCTCTCGTACACCTGGTGGGGGAGGGCGGGAGTGCCAGGAGGGACGAGCTCATCCCCGGTGGCGAGCACGGCGACGCGCGGCGGCGGACGCACGAGGACGTGCGTGTCACCCAGCGAGGCGAGCAGGCCGAGCACGGAGGACTCGAGGCGCTGTCCGGCGCGCAGCAGGGGCGTGCCGGCGAGGAGGTCCTCGCCCACGGGGCGGATGTCCTTGCCGGGCGGGACGGCGACGCAGATGTCGACGAGGCCCTCACCGGGGACAACGGTGGCCTCCTGCCGGACGACAGCGTTGGCGCCTTCGGGCAGCGGCGCGCCGGTGAAGATGCGCGAGGCCTCGCCGGGCCGCACGGTGCGCGAGGGCAGGTGGCCGGCGTAGATGGCGTCGACGACGCGCAGGCGCGCGGGGCGGTCGCGGTTGGAGCCGGAGGTCTCCTCGGCGCGGACGGCATAGCCATCCATGGCGGACACGGGGCAGCCGGGGAGCGAGCGCGAGGCGACGACCTCCCGGGCGAGGAAGCGGCCGAGGGCTTCCAGGAGGGGCACGGACTCGGGGGGCGCGGGTTGGAGCGCGTCGAGGGCGGCCTTCCGGGCCAGGGGGAGTGGGATGAGGGACATAGAAGGAGGCGTCGTCGGGAGCCGGGGCAGAAGGTAGCCTCCCTCGGCGGGTAGCGCACGGGGAGACCCGGGGTCGAGGAGTCCTGGCGTGAGCGATAGGGAACGAAGCGGGGCGGAGTACGCGGACGTGACGCTGGCGGTGATCGCTGGCGGACGGGGCGAGCGGCTGGGCGGGGTGGCCAAGGGCCTGCTGGAGGTGGAGGGGCGGCCGGTGCTGGCGAGGCTGTTGGACCTGGGGCGGCTGTTCGGGGACGTGCTGCTGGTGGCGAACGACCCGGGACCCTACGCGCGCTTCGGGGTGCGGACGGTGGAGGACGTGGTTCGCGGGCGGGGCGCTCCGGGAGGGGTGCAGGCGGCGCTGGTGGGCGCGAGGACGGAGTGGGTGCTGGCGGTGGCGTGTGACATGCCCTTCGTGGCGGATGCGGCGGTGCGGGTGCTGCTGGGCGAGCGGGGCCCCGAGGTGGACGCGGTGTGCTTCACGGTGGAGGGCCGGGTGGAGCCGTTGCTGGCGGTGTACCGGCGCGGCCTGGCGGGCCCCTGGGGCGAGGTGCTGCGCGCGGAGGAGCCCTCCCTGCGCCACCTGCTCTCCCGCTGCCGGGCGAAGCCGCTCCCCGAGGCCGCACTGCGCGTCGTGGACGCGGGCGCACGCTCGGTGGTGAGCGTGAATACACCGGAGGACCTCGCCCGCTACCTGGCCCGGCTCCCTCCCGCCTAGGCCATGCCTTGCCGGGACGCGTCAGGCACGGGACACTGCCGGTGAATCGACGTGCCGCCCGGTACGGGTGTCCAGCAGGTGGAGCTTCAAATGGGTGATGGTTCGAAGGTGCGCGCGCCGCGAGTTCTCGGAGTCTTCTTCGCCGCGGTGGTGCTGTTGTTCTCGGTGGAGACCTGGGCGCAGGGGGCCGGCAAGGGCGGGACGCTCGTCTTCCGCGGGCTAGACGAGCAGCCGCTCCGGCTGCAGCTCGACTCCGCCCAGCTCGATCACAAGCTCATCATCGACGAGACGGGCAACGTCCAGGTCGACAGGGCCCAGCTGCTCGTCACCGACTTCAAGGACGAGTCGGGGGTGACGGCCTACCCCGTGCAGGTCATGGCGGCGGATGGCAGCAAGGAGCTCGAGGAGTTCTCCCTCGCGCCGATGAAGTCCCAGGCCGTCCGGCTCGTGACGGACATCGTCACCCCGGGCACCTACACGGCCACGCTCACGCTCGTCTATGGCGGAGCCCCTCATGCCACCACGCAGCTCGTGGTCACCCGCCCGCGGCCGGCGCTCAATGTCGAGCTCGACGAGGTGGTGGCGCGCGGTGACGCCGATGTCCGCGAGTACCGCAGCTCGGCCGTGGTCGACCTCGTCCTGCGTGAGAAGGAGGGCCGGCCCGTCAAGCTCTACCCCCCGACGTTGGCGAAGCTGACCCTCAAGAGTGGCTCGGCTCCCGTCGTGTTCCAGACCTCGGCCCGGGTGGAGCTCGCGGGCGCCGGGGACACGCAGGGCGATGGGCCCTCGCTGCTGCTCGACCGGCGGCAGACGAAGCCGCTGCGGCTCGTGCTCTCCGAGCTGAGCGGGGCGGGCCAGTACGAAGGCACCCTGCGCATCGCCTCGGCGGATGCTCCGCCCGTGGAGAAGACCTTCACGCTCTACCTGCGGGAGAGCTCCTGGGTCGCGCTCGTGCTCATCGCGCTCGGAGTCATCATCTCCTTCGTCATCCGCGTGTACCTGACGAAGGAGCGCCCGCGGATGGTGCTCCAGCACCGCGTGCTGGGACTGGCCCAGGCGCTGGAGGCGATGAAGACGTCCACCGAGGGGGATGCCCACGGGCGTGAGCTGGCCCAGGCCCTCCAGCAGCTCGTCTCCGTGGCCTCCCAGGGGCTGTCGGCCTTCACGGTGAACGTCACCGCCGAGCAGGTGGAGCTGCTCGAGCGCAAGGTGTCCTGTGCCCGCAACTGGCTGCGGCTGCGGCGCTCCGTCGAGGAGATGCAGCCGGAGAGCCTGCGGAGCGCACCGCTGGCGAAGCTCGGGGAGGTGGAGCGGCTGCTGCGCAACCCGGGTACCACCGGGGCCCAGCTGGAGACGGCCGAGGCCACGCTGGCGGGCCTCCCCTCGGAGATGGAGGCGGCGATGCGCCAGCACCTCACCGGGCGGCTCGAGGAGTTCCACAAGGAGTTGAACGCGACGATGGCGACGAGGGACCCCTTCGCCGCGACGACCCGGAAGCTGGAGCAGCGGGTGAAGCCGTCGCTGGAGCAGGCGAGCGCCCTGGTGACGAAGGATCTGCGCGCGGCCTTCACGGCGTTCGATGAGGCGCGGGCCGCCCTGGCCTCGCTCCTCGCGGACGAGCTGAGCGCGTCGCTGGCGGGGCCGGCTCCGGGTTTCCTCTCCGCGACCGAGTGGAGCGAGCTCAAGGTGCAGGTGGAGCTCCTGCTGTCGCCGCTGCGGCAGCTGCTGGCGCCCTCGGCGGAGGCGGCGGTGGGGGCCTACGAGAATGGCCTGTCGTTCTACCTGCGCACCGTCGGGCGGGCGCTGTACGACGCGGCGGGCAAGCAGCTCCAGGCCCTGGGCGAGGGGCAGACGCAGCAGAAGGAGCGGGTGGAGCGCGCCCGGACGGGGGCGGAGAGCAGCCTGAGGCTGCTCGGGGAGCGGAATCTCTCCGAGTCCCTGCGCGTGCTGGGCGAGGCCCGGAAGGACTTCGTGGCCTCGACCGTCTCGTCCACGGGCTTGAGGATGGGGGGCACCCAGCCGGCACCGGCGCCGGCCCAGGCGCAGCCGCTTCAGGGCCCGAGTCTGATTCCCGAGTGGCTGGTGGACTCCGTGTCGCTGCGCCTGCCGCAGCTCGAGGGACGGGCTCCGGCCGAGGGCCTGGCGATGCTGGAGAAGTGGCTCCGCTTCGCGGACGGAATCATCCTGGTCCTCATGCTGGCGGTGGCCTCCGTCGCGGGCCTCAAGGTGCTCTGGCAGGACAATCCGACGTGGGGCGGCATGAACGACCGGCTCATCGCCCTGCTGTGGGGCTTCGGCGTCCACCAGATCTCCTACTTCGCCGGCATCGGCGGAGTGCTCGAGCGCATCCTCAAGGCCACGCCCATGCCCGCGGTCTCCTCGGGTCTGGCGGCCCCGCCCGTCCAGGAGACGCCCCCCGTGCCCGCTCCCGCTCCCGCGTCCGTGCCGCCTCCCCTGCCAGGGGGTCAGCCTCCGGTGAGGTGAGGCCCTCCGCTCGGGCTGCGAGGCAACGTCCCGGACGTGGTGGAAAAAGGGGGCTCCTCGCGGAGTCCGGAGGTGGTTACCGGTGGTGGCGAGGTGCACCCTTGCTGGTAGAGGCCGCTGACAGGCGTGGCGGTCCTGCACAGGGGGTGCACCATGCCGACGAAGAGCTCACATGTGACGATCGACCATGACGAGATCCGCGAATGGGCGGAGGCTCGCTGTGGACGGCCGTCGATGGTGACGGGAACGGGGGGCGAGGGCCAGGCGGGCATCCTGCGGATCGACTTCCCGGGCTATGGGGGACGGGGGACACTGGAGCCCATCTCCTGGGAGGAGTTCTTCGCGAAGTTCGAGGAGAGCAACCTGGCGCTCGTGTACTCGGCGCATGCGCACGGCCACCGGAGCAACTTCAACAAGCTCATCGCGCGCGAATCGGTGGACCTGGAGACGGGCGAGAAGGTGGGGCCGTCACGCCATCGCCGGAAGCAGGCCGAGCAGGCGGCGACGAAGGCCGCCACGCCGCGCCGGACGACCCGGAGCACCCCTCCGGCACTCGGCGAGCGCCGGGCACCTCGGAGCGCGGCGGCGCGCACGGTGCTCGAGACGAAGGGGCGGAGCTCGCAGCGGGGTGGCGCGAGGCAGGACCCCGCAAGGCGCGGCCCGAGCCGGGGGACCCGCTCTCGGAGCCGGTAGCCCACGCGTTCCGCTCCGGGTGCAATCGCCCGGTGCTCCATTTCGAGGGAAAGAAAGCTCGGCAACTCGGGTAAGGTGGCACCACCCCAGTTTCCCCCGCTGGTGGCGGAGGGTCATACCGTCTCAATGACTCGATTGAAGGACAAGGTGGCCCTCGTGACGGGGGCGGCATCGGGTATTGGTCGTGCCACCGCGCTGCTGTTCGCCCACGAGGGCGCGCGGGTGGTCGTCACCGACATCTCTCCCTCGGGCGAGCAGGTGGCGCAGGAGATCCGCGCCTCCGGTGGCCAGGCCCTCTTCTCCGTGCATGACGTGACGGACGAGGTCACCTGGCAGATGGTGATGGCGCGCACGCTCGACATCTACGGCCGGCTGGACGTGCTGGTGAACAACGCCGGAATCGCCATCTCCCGCTCGGTGGCGGAGATGAGCATGGCCGAGTGGCGCGAGCAGATGGCGGTGAACCTGGACAGCACCTTCCTGGGCACCAAGTACGCGGTGCGCACCATGCGTCTGGGCCAGCGCGGCGGCTCCATCGTCAACGTCGCCTCGGTGTCGGGGCTCGTGGGCAGCCCGGGCACCAGCGCGTACTCGGCCAGCAAGGGTGGGGTGCGCATGCTGAGCAAGGCGGTGGCCATGGAGTGCGCGCCGGACGGCATCCGCGTCAACTGCGTCTTCCCCGGAGGCGTGCGCACGCCCATCTGGCACAACGCGGACTGGTGGGATGGCTTCGTCCAGCAGGTGGGCAGCGAGGACGAGGCCTGGAAGAAGCTCGAGGCCGCCTCGCCCCTGGGCCGCATGGGCGAGCCCGAGGACATCGCCGAGGCCATCCTCTATCTGGCCTCGGACGCCTCGCGCTACGTCACCGGCGCCGAGCTCGTCGTGGACGGCGGCTACACCGCGCGCTGAGCCGCGCCTCGCACGACCCCGGCTCGCCGGGCGCGCTTCACGCGAACTGGTCCGACCATCGGACCAGTTGGTGAAAACCGCGCCCGGAGGGTCTCTCCTCTCAGTTGCGGCCCCACTGCCGGGGGCGGGTGTAGCGGAAGAAGCCGCTCTCCTCCTCCTGGGCGATGGTCTCCGCGTCGGTGGAGAAGTAGCGCGCGCGCAGCTCCTGGAGCCTCGACTCCAGCTCGGGCCCCGAGTGCTGCTGGGCCAGCAGCTCGCGCTCGGACATGTACTGCGAGCCCACCTCCCAGCGGGCGTCGCGCTGTTGGTCGAGCGCGTCCCAGCGCTTCAGCGCTTCCTCGTCCAGACCCATCTCCTCGCGGATGGAGCGCAGGCTCCGCGCGCGCTGGTCGGGCGGCATCGCCCCGAGGTCCTTCTGCACCGAGCCCAGGTCCAGGAAGTGGTTCATCAGCTCCTGCTGGTGCGCCTGCATGTACGCCTGCGTCCCCTCACCGTAGGCCTTGGCGAGGCTCTCCTTGTACTTCGCCATCCGGTCCTGGACGGTGGCGTTGGGGAGCGCGTCGATGGTGGTGAGCGCGTCGGCCACGGCCTGGTTGCGCAGCTCGGCGGCCCAGATCTTCTCCGCCACCTCCTTGCCGAAGAGCTGGTGGCGCTCCTCCCAGACGGCGGCGCGGCGCTCGGCGGCGGGCTTGTCCTGCAACTCGGAGCGGTGCTCCTTCATCCACTTCTCGTAGTCGAGCCGCTGGCGCAGCCGCAGGGCCAGCTCGTCATACAGCTCGGGGAAGGCCAGCTTGATGACGGCCAGCAGGTCCGCCTCCCAGCCCGTGGGGTTGAGCTGCTGGAAGTGGCGCATGAGCTGCTCCAGCATCCGCATCTGCGTATGCGGGTCGTGGATGCGGGCGCCGTAGCGCGAGCGCAGGTACGAGACCAGGTCCCCGCCCGGCGGCTCCGCGGCGCTCCCCAGTGCGTCGCCCGCGATGGCGGGGGGGCCCCGGTTCCTGGCCGCGAGGGCCTGGGCGCCGGGTGCCGTCGCCGCGGAGGCGCGCGCCGGGTCCGTTTCCGGTGACGCGCCTTCCTCGGGATGCGTCTTGAAGACGAGCAGGGCGGAGCCGGCGAGGAGCAGCACGGCTGCCAGCAGCAGGGGAGCCTTCCGTCGGTTCATGGGCGACGTCATGTGGGGGAGGGGGCGGAAGCGGGGAGGAGGCCGGCCCCGGAAGACCCTCGCGCGCACGAGGGTCCTCCGGGGGGAGTCGTGCGTCAGTCGTAGGTGGCGATGTAGTCGAAGATGGCGGCGTAGAACTCCGGCTCGTCGAAGGTGTCCGGGCCCACGCCCACCACGTCCAGGTGGTCCTGGTTGATGACACTCGAGGTGGAGGTCATCTGCGCCGAGGTGGGCGCGTTGATGTTGCCCAGGTAGGGGATGTTGGCGTCGTTGGTGACGGAGTCGAAGCCGAAGGTGGACTCGGAGTACTTCAGCCGGTAGCCCATCTGCTGCGAGTTGATGCCCACCAGGCCGTCGTCATCGGACTCGTTGGCGTAGCCGTCGCCCTTGCCCGCGGCGCCGTCGTTGTCGCAGTCGTCCGTGCAGTAGCCGTCGCCGTCGATGTCGTAGAAGAACTCGCTCACCAGGTAGAGCGCGGGGTTCACGCTGCTGCCGTTCTGCGCGGTGATGAGGGACACGTAGCGGGAGGCGTAGCGCGAGTCGATGGGGTTGTTGACGTTGAAGGCCTTGGCGCCGGTCGTCACCCCGTCGGTGGAGCTGTAGTCGTTGTAGACGAGCTGCTTGGCGGCGGCGTAGCCGTCGTTGCCGGAGCCGTAGACGATGTCACCGTAGATCTCCGCCAGGGCGGCGATGACGCTGGAGACGCCGGGCTTGAGGTCCAGGATGTACTTGGCCACCGGCGAGCCGCGGTGGGGCGAGGACACGCTGACGAGCACGGACACCACGGTGTAGCCCTTGCGGTTGTAGAGCTCCCTGGCCGCCTTGCGCGCGTCCAGGCCGCCCTGCGAGTGGCCGATGAGGTTCACGCGCGTGGCGCCCGTGCTGGCCATGTAGCCCTCGATGTCGTTGGCCAGGTCCAGGCCACGCGCCTCGGACGTCTGGAAGGGCTGCACCTGGCCCACGAAGCTCTTCTGGCCGCTGTCGATGTCCTCGTTGCAGGGCGTCTCGAAGAGGCTGCAGGTGTCGCCGACGAACATGCCGTAGTCGTCGCCCCAGTAGTCGTAGCCGAGGATGTTGTCGAAGCCGGCCATGCCGTGGGCGAACACCACGGGATAGGTGGTCTTCGCCGCGCCAGCATGCGCGGCGGGGGCCAGTCCGAGGGTGCCAGCGCAGAGCGCCAGCACGAGCGGGTGGAGCTTCTTCATGGAGACTCCTGTGTCCCTGCCGGGAGGCCCCGGTCAGGGCATGGGGGGTATGAGGTGCAGCGGGTGTTTCGGGGAGTCAGGGGGCGTCGGGCCGCCTCCGGACTCACGTGCACCCGAGCAAGGCCCGCGCCAGACCCCACGCGTTGGAATTCCCAGGACGACGCGTCGCGTCACGTCCGCGAAAGTGGAGCATTGATGCACCAGTCAATCTCACGCCGTGAGGAGGTGAGAAGGCTGGAAACCGTCAAAAGCGCAGTGAGTCCCAGGGGTTATGGGCCCACCCGAGGACTGTCCTGAAAAGAGACAGCGGGTGCTCCCTTCGTGGACAGTGACCCGGGGCGGGAGTGGGGAGTGGATGAGATGATCCTGCCGTCGGGGCGCGAGCCCCTGTACTGTGAGGGGCGCGGGTTCCGGAGGGGAACGTGGCGATCAGGATGAGACTCGACACGATGGCGGGGGAGACATTCCTGCGCCTGGATGGGGCGGCACGGCAGGAGGAGGCTCCGCGGCTGGCGCTGGTGACGCGTGGGGAGGAGCTCGCGCGGCTGCTGGAGGGCGCGATGGCGTTCTCCTTCTCGCACGAGGTGCCGGAGCGTCCCGAGGAGGACGAGGTGGTGGAGCGCTTCCTGCGTGACTGCGCGGAGTACGGGGACGTGCCCGGGCTGCCCGAGCCGCTGCGCGAGGAGATGGCGGAGCACTTCGGCAAGTTGCTGGAGTCGCTGTGGGGGCTGGACTGGCTGGTGTTCGGTGATGCACGCGAGACGACGCTCCCGGGCGAGATGCCGCTGCGAGGCCGGGCGGTGACGCTGTGCCTGGCGCGCTACGACAGCCCCTCGGTGGAGATGGACGCGCGGCTGCGCCGGTACATGGCGAGCTTCAAGGAGGCGGTGTCGCGCATCCAGGGGCGCTCGGGCTCCAGCGAGGGCGGCGCGGGCGGCTTGCTTCACTGAGCGTGCTCGCTCCGCGTCACTGGCTCGCGGGCTGTCGTCCACTTCTGGTGATTCTCGCCACATGAGGAGGGTTGGGAGGGACGTGCGCGGAGAGAATGCACGCTCCCCCAAGGAGGAGTCTCCGCATGCGTCGAGTCATTGGAGCTGGTGCGCTCCTGGTCGCGGCCGCCGTCCTCTCTTCGTGTGATGAGCCGAAGGACCCCACGCCCCAGCCGGTACCGGCCACGTGGCACAAGAACGTGGGACCGCTGATTCAACAGAAGTGCGGGAGCTGCCACGTGGAAGGAGGCATCGCGCCCTTCGCGCTCCAGACGTACGCGCAGGCCCAGGCGCAGCGCGACGCCATCAAGGCCTCGGTGCAGTCGGGCCACATGCCGCCCTGGCCTCCGTCGAGGGAGTGCGCGCAGTACCTGGATGACCGCTCGCTGGGCAGCGAGGAGGTGGCGCTCATCACCCGCTGGGCGGACGAGGGCGGCCCCGAGGGCAACCCGGCCGACGCACCGAGGAATCCCCGGCCGCAGCCGGGCGGAGGGCTGTCACGCGTGGACGCCACGCTGTCGATGCCGGTCGAGTACACGCCCCAGCAGAGCCCGGACGACTACCGCTGCTTCCTCATCGACTGGCCGTACGGCGACCAGCGCTACGTCACCGGCTTCCGCGCCAACCCGGGCAACGCGAGCATCGTCCACCACGTCATCGCGTACCTGGCCGAGCCCAACCAGGTGGCCGCGGCCCAGGCGCTCGACGACAACGAGCCGGGGCCGGGCTACACCTGCTTCGGCGGACCGGGCCTGAATGGAGGGCAGATGGCGTGGCTCGGCTCGTGGGCGCCGGGCAGCCTGGGCATGGACTACCCGGCGGGCACTGGCATGCGCGTGGCGGCCGGCTCCAAGGTCATCCTCCAGGTGCACTACAACACGGGCCACGGTCTGCACGGTGGGCAGGCCGGTCCGGATCGCACCTCGGTCTCCATGAAGGTGGACACGGCGGTGGACAAGGTGGCCTTCGTGCAGCCCTGGGCCAACATCGATTGGGTGCTCAAGAAGACCATGAACATCCCCGCGGGCCAGGCGGACGTCGTCCACGCGTGGGGAGCGGACCCGACGTCCGTGCTCGACCAGCTCACGGGGGGCGTCTTCGAGAAGGGCAAGCCCATCACCGTGCACAACGTCGCCCTGCACATGCACACGCTGGGCACGCGCACGCGGATGGAGATCCGCCGCGGCGCGGGTGGAAGCGAGTGCCTGCTCGACATTCCCCGGTGGGATTTCCACTGGCAGGGCTCCTATGCCCTCACCCAGTCGAAGGTGGTGAACCCGGGTGACTCCATCCACCTCGAGTGCCACTGGGACAACAGCACTCCGGGTGCCCGGGAGGTCAACTGGGGCGAGGGCACCGGGGACGAGATGTGCCTCGGGCTCTTCTACATGACGCAGTGACGCGGGCGCTGGCGCTCAGTTCCGGCCGCCACCGGGCCGGTCCTCGCCCACGGGCCCGAAGAGCTGAAGGAGGCCCGGCTTGCCATGCTTGCGCGCCAGTGACAGGGCGGAGCTGGCGTGCGCGTTCTGGCGGAGGGGATCCGCCCCGGCCCGAAGCAGCAGGTGGAGGCAGTCCTCGTCTCCCCGCCGGGCCGCCAGCATCAACGGCGTGGTGCCCTCGGTGGTCTGCGGATCCACCTGGGCCCCGGCCGTGAGGAGCAACTGCACCAGCAGCGGGTGCCGCCGGTCCGCCGCGTAGTGCAGCGGGTGCCAGCCGGAGTCGTTCCGGTCCTCGAGGGGCAGGACGGTGGAGCTGCGCGCCTCCAGGTTGGCGCCCCGGCGCAGCAACTCCTCGGCCAGCGCGGCGTGGCCTCCGAGGACGGCGCAGGTGAGGGGTGTCTTTCCGTCGGTGCCGCCGTACTCGAGCGCCGCGCCCGCCTCGTCCAACAGGAAGCACGCCACCTCGATGTGGCCGGTGCCCGCCGCGTGCCGCAGCGCCTCGCCGCGCTCGTCCTCCCCCGCCAGGGGCACGAGGACACGCGCCGCCTCGGTGCGGCCCTGCTCGGCCGCCAGCATCAGCGCGGTGGTGCCCCGGATGTCCTTCACGGAGGGGTTCGCGCCGCGTGCCAGCAGCAGGCGGAGCAGGGGCGCATCTCCCCGCCAGGCGGCCCACATCAGCGCCGTCATACCCAGGGTATCTCCCCGGGCGATGGCCCGCGGATTCTTCTCCAACAGGGCCTCCACCGTGGCGATGTCTCCGCGGCGCACGGCGTCGAACAGGTCGGCCATGAAGTATCCTCCAGGGTGGGGTGACCCGTGGTGTCGGGTCGCAGTCTACGCTGGCCGGAGGGATGGGACAGCCCGGATGCGCGGTGCTCAGCGGGACTGGAGGTGCTTCACGTAGAGGGACTCGAGCGACTGGAAGTAGCCGCGCTCCTCCCACATGGCGGCGGCGAGGCGCTCGGCGAGCGAGGCCACTTCCTGGTCCTCGTCCTGCTTGGGCGTGCGGGGAGCGCCGTTCCAGTTCTCGAGGGCCTTGGAGAGCTCGTCGACGAGCAGCCGGCTGCCGTCGAAGAGGCGGCGCAGGATCTGGTTGACGGGGCGCGCGTCCAGCTCCTTGCAGGCGGCGTCGATGGCGGAGTGGACGCGGCGCGCGGTGTCCTCGGTGGCGAGGTTGAGCGCGTCGAGGTCACCCCGCTCGAGCGCGTGCTGAAGCAGATAGCCGTGGTGCAGGGAGATGGAGGCCATGTCCACGCAGTCCTTCACCCACAGGGCGGTGGCCAGACGCCTGTAGGCCTTGCGCCAGGCGAGCCGCAGCGAGAAGAGGGCCGCCTTGCTGGCGAACTGTTGGAGACGGCTGCCCTGACGCGGGTAGAGGCCGGCGAGCACCGTCACGGTGCGATCCGGCGCGGAGAGGGCGCGCTCGCGGAGGATTGCGCGCACCATCTGCTCGCGAACGCGGCGCAGCGCGTACTCATCGAGGAAGGGAACGGGGATGAGGGGGGTGAGGCCGGAGACCACGGCGTGAAAGGCCACGCGCTGCACGCGCGGGGGCACGGCCGACGGAGAGGAAGGTGATGCCTGGGAGGACATAGGTTGTCGGCGGGGAGTTAGCACGGACGGGTGGGGAGCCGTGAGACTCGTTCACCCTCCGAGAAATCGGGATGTCACGCCTCGGGCATTTCCCTCCTGGTTCGGGCTACGGCGTGCCCGGGGCCGTCAGTGCGCGGCACACGACGCGGTACTGCCGGTGCAGCTCCAGGGACAGCGGATCCAGGATGAGGGCGCGCTCGTAGGCGTCACGGGCCTGGGCGAGCAACCCCACTTCCTGGTGCGCGCGGGCGGTGGCGAGGTGCACGCGCAGGGGCCCCTCCGCGTAGGGGCGGTGGGCGAGGAAGTCGCGCCGCAGCTCCTCCAACTGGGTGAGGGTGAGCCCCGCCGAGAGACAGCGCGCCACGCCGTGGAAGTTGCCCCGCTCGGCGTCGTAGCTGGCCCGGCGCCGGGGCTCCCCGAGTGTCTCGGCGGCCTTGTGGATGCGCTCGAGCACCGTGTCCACCCGGGTGCGCAGGGTGGCGGAGATGGTGCGCTCGCGCAGCCGCCCCAGTGCATGCAGGGCCCGGCGCGCGCGCAACCGCACCTCCTCGCAGCCCGTGTCCGGCGGCAGCGCGAGGAAGACATAGAGGTCCTCGGTGCTGCGCGCGTGGTAGGGGGCGAGCATCCGCTCCGCCTCGGCGTCCGCGGCCGGGTCGGTGGGCGGGCGCAGGGTGCTCAGCGGCTGCCCCAGCAGCAGGTGCGCCACCGCGGCCTTGAAGGTGACGGAGGGCTCCACGAACTGTACGCCGAAACCCGGAGCCATGCCCCAGGCGCGGGCCTCCTCGGGGTGCACGTGCCGCACCACCTCGGCGGTGCATGTCATCTCCCCGTCCGGATGCTCCAGGCCCACCGTGAGCCGCGAGAGCAGCGGAGGCAGGGGCTGCCCGGAGCACAGGAACAGGCCCCCGCGCGTGAGCTCCGTGCAGGTGAGCTGCTCGGGGGTGATGCCGGGCCCCCGCGTCACGAGCACGGGGAGGGCGAGCGCCGGACGCGGCCCGAGGGCCTCCATGGGTGGAGGCGTCCGGGTAGGGCCCGCCGGGGAGCGCGCCATGTCGAGCGCCACCTGGAGCGCGCCGCGCATCGTCGAGGCGTTCTGGAAGCGCTCCTCGGGACTCTTGGCGAGCGCGCGCAGGATGACGCTGGAGAGGGCGGGAGGCACTTCGGGGCGGAGCGAGGTGGGTGAGGGAGGCTGCCGGGTCTGGTGGGCGAGCAGCAGCGCGGTGAGGGACTTCTCGACGAAGGGCAGGCGGCCGGTGAGGAGCTGGTAGGCGATGACACCCAGGGCGTAGAGGTCGGCGCGCCCGTCCACGGAGTCACCGCGCGACTGCTCCGGGGCCATGTAGTCCACCGAGCCGATGAGGGCGCCCTCGCCGGTGTCGGGGCCGCGGTGCTCCTCGTCGAGCAGCTTGGCGATGCCGAAGTCGAGCACCTTGACGAAGGCGGGCCCGTGGCCGCGCTGGAGGAGGAAGAGGTTCTCGGGCTTGAGATCTCTGTGGACGATGCCGCGCGCGTGCGTGGCGTGGAGGGCGTCGCACACCTGGGAGAGCAGGGCGACGGCGACGGGGGCGGGCACGGGCCCGCGAGCGAGCAGCGCGGAGAGGGGCTCGCCCTCCAGGTACTCCATGACGAGGTAGGGCCGGGGCGGCGCGGGCTGGATGTCGATGATGTTGACGATGTTCTCGTGGCCGATGAGGTTGACGGCGCGCGCCTCCATGTGGAAGCGGCGCAGCACCTGGGGCGAGCTGGCCAGCCGGCCGTGGAGCACCTTGATGGCCACGCGGCTGCCGATGTCCACGTGCTGGCCGAGGTAGACGGAGCCCATGCCACCCTGGCCCAGCTTGCGCGTCAGCTGGAAGCTGCCGAGACACGTCCCCAGCAGCGCATCCGCGTCTGGCTCGCGGATGCGAGTGGAAGGTTCGAGCGTCTCGCGGGTCTCCGCGAGCTCACCACGGCCTGCGTCTCCAGGCTTGAGGCTGAAGGCACTCGATGCGGACATGAAAGGCCCAATGGGCGAGGTGTCCCCCCCGGGAGCTCTCGACTCACGGTGGAGTTGAGCGATGGTGGACAGTTTGTCACGAACCGCTCGCGCGTGCTCGGGGGAGCGGACCCTTTTCCTGGTGGGGAGTCGTGGCCGCTACCGGGGGTCCACGAAGGAATGGGAGAGGGGCCGGGTATGTTCGCGGCCCACACACGAGGAACAGGGGGCGGAACATGAAGGGAATCGCGGGAAAGGTAGCGGTGGTGACGGGGGGGAGCTCGGGGATCGGGCTGGCGGCGGCGCGGGAGTTGGGGAAGGCGGGGGCGAAGGTGGCGCTGGTGGCGAGGACGCGGGAGCGGGGCGAGGCGGCGGAGCGGGCGTTGAGGGAGGAGGGGGTGGAGGCGCTCTACGTGCAGGCGGACATGGCGAAGGGCGAGGACATCAAGCGGATGGTGGAGACGGTGCTGGGGAAGTGGGACCGGCTGGACCTGGCGGTGAACAACGCGGCGTTGGGGGACATGCAGCTGGTGCCGCTGACGGAGCTGAGCGAGGAGGAGTTCGACCGGGTGATGGGGGTGGATCTGAGGGGCGTGTGGCTGTGCATGAAGTACGAGATACCGGCGATGGTGAAGGCGGGGGGAGGGGCGATCGTGAACGTGTCATCGGTGAACGGGCTGACGGGGACGGCGATGGGGTCGGCCTACGTGGCGGCGAAGCACGGGATGCACGGGCTGAGCAAGACGGCGGCGTTGGAGTTCGCGAAGGAGGGGGTGAGGGTGAACGTGGTGTGCCCCGGGGCGCACCGCACGCCGATGCTGGAGGGGGTATTCGAGAGGATTTCGCCTGGGGCGCCGGAGAAGGCGGAGACACAGTTCTACCTGCCGAGGATTCCGATGGGCCGGATTGGAAGGCCGGAGGAGGCGGGCAAGGCGATCGCGTGGCTGCTGTCGGAGGACGCGTCGTACGTGAATGGCTGTGTGATGACGGTGGACGGAGGGATGATGGCGGGCCTGTGAGCGACACGTCCATCCCCTCTCCCTCTCCCTCTGGGAGAGGGTCGGGGTGAGGGTCTTCCGTCAGGGCCCCACGAGGACACCCGGGTTGAGAATCCCCTGAGGATCCAGTGCCCCCTTCACGGCCTTCAGTGCGAGGGCGAAGGGTTCGGGGCGCTCGCGGTCGTACCAGGGGCGGTGTAATCGTCCCACGGAGTGGTGGTGGGTGATGGTGCCTCCGTGAGCCATCACGGCCTCGCTCGCCGCGTGCTTGAGCTCCAGCCACTGCTGCAACTCACCGCCGGGCTTCGCCGGGCCGATGAACGTGTAATAGGGCGCGGGCCCGTCCGGATAGACGTGAGTGAAGCGGCAACTCACCGAGCCACCGCCGCAGATGCGCTCCAAGGCACCGCGCATGGACTCCAGGATGGCACCGTGGAGGTCATCGAACCGGTCCCACGTGCACGCGGTCTCGAAGGTGTCGGCGATGACGCCGAGGCTCACCATGACGTTCTGCAGATACGGCGCCTCGATGAAGGCCGAGCGCCAGCTGTCGGCCGCACCACCGGCACGCGCCTGCGAGCCCGTCTCCTCGGAGCGATAGCGGGCTCCCTCCCGGCACTCGCCCCCGTGTGCGGCGGTGATGGCGAGCGCGCGCTCCATCTTCGCCTGCTGCGGATGATCGGCGGACTCGAAGGCGAGCACGAGCACACAGGAGCCATCACCCGTCACGCCATTGAGGAAGGACTCTCGCGCATCGAGGAGGCGGCAGTTGGAGGGATGGAGGCCGGACTGGGAGATCTCACGGACGGCGCGAGCGCCGGAGGTGAAGTCTGAGAAGTGGACACTGGCGCTGGCGCGGAAGCGGGGGCGGAGCTGGACGCGCACCCAGGCCTCGGTGATGACCCCGAGCGTGCCCTCGGAGCCGAGCACGAACCTGTCCGGAGCAGGGCCGGCGCCGGAGGCTGGGAGGCGGCGCGTTTCGTAGAGGCCGCGCGGGGTGAGCATGCGGGTGGACTGCACCAGGTCGTCGATGTGCGTGTAGAGCGTGGCGAAGTGACCCCCGGCGCGCGTGGCGATCCACCCGCCGAGGGTGGAGAACTCGAAGGACTGGGGGAAGTGGCGAAGGGTGAAGCCGTGGGAGGCGAGCTGCGCCTCGAGCACGGGGCCGGTGGCACCGGCCTGGATGCGAGCGGCGCGGGAGACGGGGTCCACCTCGACGACGCGGTCCATGGCGCGCATGTCGAGGGACACGGCGCCGCGGAAGCCGTCACCGATGGCGGCCTCGACGCCGCGCACGACGCTGGTGCCTCCGCCGAAGGGAATGAGGGCCACGCGGTGGTCGCCGCACCAGTCCATGATGGCGCGCACGTCCTCCTCGGTGCGGGGGCGGGCGACGAAGTCGGGAGCGGAGGAGAAGTCCCCGTGGAAGCCCCGCACGAGATCCCCATAGCCCTTGCCGTAGGTATGCGCGGCGCGGTCGGAATCCTCGGACGAGCAGAGCGCCGTCAACGCCTCGGGCGGAGCAATGCGGGGACGCGGGAGGCGCAGGGCGTCGGCAGCAGCGGGCTCACGGGGCTCCAGCGGGGGTGCACCGAGGAGCGCGGAGACCTGCTCCCCGAGGGCGCGGCGTGCCTCGGCATCGGGGAACTTGTCCGCGTAGCCCCAGCCCCAGATGCTCGTTGCGCGAGTGCTCATGGACGCGAGCCTACTCCGAGGCCGATGCCCTCGACCTCCTGGAGGTGCCGGCTCTGGGGGCGTCAGGGTACAATGCACCCAAACTCCTGGTGCCGAAGAGGGAGGGGGGTCATGCCGCTCTGGAGGGCTTTTTGTGGTGTCCTCATTCTCCTCGCCCATGCGTGTGGTCATGCCACTGGCGGCACTCGAGACACATCCACTCCTCGGCAGGCGGCACGTGTTTCATTCGACGAGCCCGAGGCTGGAGTTCGCATCAAAGGCGGGACCGTCAGCACGCGCATCAACATGCTGATTGCGAATGGGCAGTTCTTCGGGACTGCTCTCCAAGCCGCAGGTAGCGGAGAAGCTGCAGAAGATCTCACTGTTGAACACCCGGGTGGGGCAGCTTCAGGCCTCCCTCCAACGTGCGAAGGACTTCCCTTCGCAGCTCAAGGACTACACCCTGTTCGAGATCAAGCAGATGTTGGAGAAGAAGGATTTCAGCCTCGCGACGGAGGCCCAACTGAAGATGGTCAAGAAGCTGCTCGAGGATCCAGCGCGGGTCATGGAGAAGACGGGCACGGTGAGGTGAGCCATGTCGCACGTGGAGCTCGACGAGCTGGTCGCGAGATTCCGGGAGGCTCGGCGGGATGCCGAGGCCGATATGGGAAACCCTGACCAATTGAGGTCGCACAGGGAGCTGGCCGAGGCGTGCCCCGCGTTCACACAGAACCTCCTCTTCCTGGCCTGGCGGCTGCTGAAGTTCGAGGAGCCCGGGCGGGAACTCGAGGACAGGCTTTCCGAAATCCAGCGTCTGCTGGAGCTGGCCGTCCTGAGCTCGTACCGGAGTGCTCCCGCCGTCGTGGAGCTCGGCTACTTCCTCGACACCTACCGCAACGCTCCTCATGAGGCCGCCAGGCTCTATGAAGAGGCCGGCGCCAAGGCACTGGAGACGGTCAGGGACTCCTGGCGGGGGTTGATTCGCTACTGGAACGACGAGCGCACGAGGGAGACCCTGGAAAAGGCGCTGAAGCTCGGTGAGCTGGCGGAGAGATTGTTCCCGGACTACACGCCGCTCATGCTCGAGGTGCTCACGACGAAGCAGTACGCGACCCTTGATGGCCTCATCACGCCCGGGACATCATCAGAACGATGAAGAGGAGAGTGCTCCCTGGAGACGCATCTCGCCCACGAGAATCCGCCATCGAGTCCGGCTCAGGGCGAAGGACCCGAGGAAGGTTCTGGCTCCTGCTCCGACTCCTGATGCCACGCTGCCGATAGCCCCCTTCGAGGCAGCACCGGCTGTTCATGCAACACCGGCAGCGGGAACTTGAACGGCTTCCCGTCCGATGCGTGCGTGTGCCCCGTCACCTCCGCGGCGCCCATTCCCTGGCGCTGCGGCTGGAACGTGGCCTGTGGGTCGGCCGCCGATGCCTTGCCCGCGCGGAACACCGAGAAGCGTGTCAGCAGTGCCCCCGCCGAGCCCAGCAGTGCCCCCGCTACCTTCATCCACTTGCGCTGGCCCGGCCACACGCCCAGCGCCAGTGACGCCGCGGTGCACACCTTGGCCGCCTTCCACAGTGTCCCCGAGGGTCCGTGCTTCAGCGGCCGTTCGAGCACCTCCATTCGCGAGGCCTCGTGCTGCACCGCGACTCCGGCCAGCAACTCGCCCACCTTGCCCACCGAGCCGAACAGGTGGAGCACCCTCTCCTCTCTTCGCGGATGTGGCAGCAGCTCCAGGAGGCTCGCGGCGCCCGCCATCGCCGAGGACATGAACAGCAGTGGCAGCGACTTGCGCGTGGCCTGCCACACGGGCACCGCCGTGTTGGCGATGAGCACCGCCGTGTACCCGGCGAGCGGCAATCCCAGGAAGCCCGCCGCGATGGCCGCTCCCTCTCCCGCGCGCCCCAGCCAGCCGCGCCGGCCGGCGAACAGCAGGGACGCGGTGTTCATCGCCCCCGAGCCCACCAGCACCCAGGAGCCCACGCTCATGGGCGATGTGGGGCGGAACACCCGAAGCATGTTCAGGAAGCGCTCGGGCCGTCCCAGGTCGTAGATGAGCAGCCCCGAGCTCACGATGTCGCCCGCCGTGCCCACCCACCGGCACCGGCGCCCGAGTCCCTCCATCCGCTTCCCACCGAAGATATCCGCCGCCGCGCCCAGCACGCTCGCCGCGCCCGCCACACCGCCCACGTAGAAGTAGAGCGGGATGCTCCAGATCCACACGGGCTCCTTGATGGCTGGCTGCCCGTAGTAGCTCGGTGACTCCGCGTTCACGCCCGACTGCGAGGGCCGTGTCCGCAGCAGGTCGCGCGAGGGATTGGCCTCGTCGATGCCTCTCACCCGCTGCTGTGCGCCCTCTCCGGCCAGCACTCCCAGCCGCGAGTCGATGTTGCGCCCGTCCTGCCGCTTCTCCAGATCCTCGGGCCGGATGTCGTCACTCACCGCGCCACCTCGCGTCCCAGGAGCACCGCGCCAATGGCCACCACGGCCATGCCCAGCGCCCCCCACCCCATCGAGGTCCAGGCATCCTTCCCCTTCATCGTCGGCACCACCGGGTCCGGCGGGAGGTTGTAGACCTCGGGCTTGTCCACGAGCAGGAAGAACGCATTCAGCCCGCCAGTCCCTGGCTGGTTCTCCGCGTCCGCGCCGTACAGGTACGCCGCGTCCAATCCCTTGTCGTGCAGTTGCTCCACGCGCCGGTGGGCCCGCTCGCGCAATTCATCCACATCCCCGAACTGGATGGAGGCGGTGGGGCACGCCTTGGCGCAGGCGGGGGTCATGTCCTCGCCGAGCCGGTCGTAGCAGAGGGTGCACTTCCATGCGCGCCCGTCGTCCTGGCGCCGGTCGATGACGCCGAAGGGGCACGCCGTCACGCAGTAGCCGCAGCCGTTGCACACGTCCGGCTGCACGTACACGGTGTCGAACTCCGTGCGGATGATGGCGCCGGTGGGGCACGCCTCCAGGCACCCCGCGCGCTGGCAGTGCTTGCACACGTCCGAGGCCATCAGCCACGAGAAGGCCATCCCCGCGGTGTTCTGCGTGGGGCTCGGCACTGGACGCTCGACGAAGGCCACGTGCCGCCAGGTGGACGAGCCCAGGTGCCCCGAGTTGTCGTAGGACATGCCGGTGAACTGGAAGCCGTCATCCGGCAACTGGTTCCACTGTTTGCAGGCCACCTCGCAGGCCTTGCAGCCGATGCAGAGCGTGGTGTCGGTGAAGAAGCCCTTCTGTCCCATGGAGCGCTACTCCTTCTCCTGCGGAGGTTGTTCCGCGTGCGGGCCCACGCCCTCCAGGTCCCTCGGGACGTCCACCACGCCCGGAGGCAGGGGCCACGGCTCCCAGCCCATGGCCGCGCGCCGGTACCGGCTGCGCCTCCCGGGGAGGAGGTTGCAGGTGAGCGCCTTGGACTCCTGGATGGAGACGTTCGGATCCGCGGTGAAGCCGAGCAGGTCGTTGGCGCTCTCTCCCCGCACGCGTCCCGTGTAGCCCCAGTGGTACGGCAGGCCCACCTGGTGCACCCGCTTCCCGTCCAGTTGCAGCGGGCGGATGCGCTCCGTCACCAGCACCCGGCATTCAATCTCTCCACGTGCCGTGTACAGCGTGCACCAGCCGCCGTTCTCCAACTCCGCCTCGGCGGCCAGCTCCGGAGACACCTCGACGAACATCTCCGGCTGCAGCTCGCTCAACCACGACAGCCAGCGCGACATGCCGCCCGCGGTGTGGTGCTCGGTGAGGCGGTACGTGGTGAGGACATACGGGTAGCGCGGGTCCGCCCAGGCGCGGTGCAGGGGATTGTCCCGGCGCCGGTACTCGTAGCGCGCCGGGTTGCACTGCTGCGCGTAGAGGAAGTTGCGGACGGGCGACTCCAGCGGCTCGTAGTGCGTGGGCAGCGGACCGTCCATCATCCCGCTCGGCGCGAAGAGCCAGCCCTTCCCGTCCGCCTGCATGATGAACGGGTCCGTGCCCGAGAGCGTGTCCACGCCATGGGTCTCCGGCAGGGGCCGGTACGAGGGCGGCCGGTCCACGATGAAGTCCGGCACGTCCTCGCCCGTCCACCTGCCCTGCTGGGCGTCCCACCAGACGTACTTCTTGCGCTCGCTCCAGGGGCGGCCCTCGGGGTCCGCTGAGGCGCGGTTGTAGAGGAGCCGCCGGTTGGCGGGCCAGGCCCAACCCCACTCGGATGCCACCCACGTCTGTTCCCGTCCGGGCTTCCTGCGCGCCGGCTGGTTCACCCCGTCCGCGTAGCTGCCCGAATAAATCCAACAGCCGCACGCGGTGGAGCCGTCGTCCTTCAGCTCCGAGAAACCAGGCACCGGGGCGCCGTCCGCCACGGTATAGCCGCTGATCTCCTTCAACACGGCCTCGGCGTCGGGCTCCTCGCGAGGGCCCTTCGTCGGGTAGTCCCAGGTGAGGGCCTGGAGAGGCCTGTCCTTCTCCTCGGTGGAGTCCGCGTAGAGCTCCTTCAGCCGGCGCCCGAGGTGGAAGATGAAGTGCAGATCACTTCGCGCCTCACCGGGTGACTCGACTGCCTTGTGGTGCCACTGGAGCAGGCGCTGGGTGTTGGTGAAGGAGCCGTCCTTCTCGGTGTGCGCGGCGCACGGGAAGAAGAAGACCTCGGTCTGGATGTCCTCGGGGCGCACGTCGCCGCGGACGACCTCGGGGGCGGTGCGCCAGAACTCGGCCGTCTCGGTGAGGGACAGGTCGCTGACCACGAGCCAGTCGAGCTTGCCCAGAGCCTTGCGCTGCAGGGCGCCGTTCATGGAGCCCACGACGGGGTTCTCGCCGAGGACGAAGTAGCCCTTCACCTTGCCATCGGCCATGTCGGCGACGGTCGTCATGTGCGAGTGGTCGCCGGTGAGCTTGGGTATCCAGTGGAAGCCCCAGTCGTTGTCCTTCGTCGCGGCGTCGCCGTAGTACGCCTTGAGCAGGGAGACGACGTACTTGGGGAAGTTGCTCCACCAGCCGCTGGCGGACTCGTTGTTGTGGAGGTACTGGTCGAAGCGCTGCGCGTCCGGCGCGTGCGGCATGGGGATGTAGCCGGGCAGCAGGTTGTAGAGGGTGGGGATGTCGGAGGAGCCCTGGATGGAGGCGTGGCCGCGCAGGGCCATGATGCCGCCGCCGGGCCGGCCGATGTTGCCGAGCAGCAGCTGGATGATGGCGGCGGTGCGGATGTTCTGCACGCCCACCGAGTGCTGCGTCCAACCCACGGCGTAGCAGAAGGCGCTGGTGCGCTCGCGGCCCGAGTTGTCGCAGAGCGTGCGGGCCACCTGGAGGAAGAGCTCCTGGGGGACGCCGCAGATGCGCGAGACGACGGCCGGCGTGTAGCGCGCGTAGTGGCGCTTGAGCACCTGGAAGACGCAGCGCGGGTGCTGGAGCGTCTTGTCGCTCGGCACCTCGGTGATGTGCTTGCCGCGCACCTTGCCGTGGCCGCCGGCGCCGGGCTCGGCGAAGAGCTCCTTGTGGCCCGCGGCGGGCACGACGCCGTCCATGTTCTCGTACTGCCAGGTGTGCGGAGAGTACGAGCCCTTGTCCGGGTCGTAGCCGCTGAAGAGGCCGTCGAGGTCCTCGGTGTCCTGGAAGTCCTCGCGGAGGATGGCGGGGGCGTTGGTGTAATTCACGACGTAGTCGTGGAAGTAGCGCTCGTTCTCCAGGATGTAGTGGACGAGGCCGCCGAGGAACGCGATGTCCGAGCCCGCGCGCAGGGGCACGTATGTGTCCGCCATGGCGCTGGTGCGGGTGAAGCGCGGGTCCACGTGGATGAGGGTGGCGCCGCGCTCACGGGCCTCCATCACCCACTGGAAGCCCACGGGGTGACACTCGGCCATGTTGCTGCCCATGATGAGGATGCAGTCCGCGTTCGCCAGGTCCTGCTGGAACGTGGTGGCACCGCCTCGGCCGAACGAGATGCCCAGACCGGGCACCGTGGAGGAGTGTCATATTCGAGCCTGGTTCTCCACCTGGACGATGCCGAGTCCGGCGGTGAAGAGCTTCTTGATGAGGTAGTTCTCCTCGTTGTCGAGCGTGGCGCCGCCGAGGTGGGCGATGCCGAGGGTGCGGTGGACGGCCTCGCCCTTGTCGTTCGTGTCCTCCCAGGTGGCGTCGCGCGTCTTCTTCACGCGCTCGGCGACCATGTCCAGGGCCTGGTGGAGGGGGATGCGTTCCCACTGCGTGCCACCGGGGCGGCGGTAGAGGACGGTGTCGAGCCGATGACTGCCGGTGACGAGCTGGAAGGTGGCGGCGCCCTTGGGGCAGAGCCGGCCGCGGGAGATGGGCGAGTCCTCATCGCCCTCGATGTCGAGAATCCTGTCGCCCTGGACGTAGACCTTCTGGCCGCAGCCGACGGCGCAGTAGGGGCAGATGGAGGGGACGACCTTGTCGGCGTGGAGGGTGCGCGGCGCGAGGTGGCGGCTGCGCTCGCTCATGGCCGTGTCACCGAGGGCGGTGGAGTCCTTCTCCTGGAGCTGACGGATGAGGGGCCAGCGGGAGAACAGGTCGAGGAGTCCCAAGGCAAGCCTCCGGAGGACGCGCTTCAGGACCCAATCTGGACATGGGAGAGCCAGGAGACAACAACCCCTCTCCCTCTGGGAGAGGGACGGGGTGAGGGTATTCGCCTCAGTGCCTCACGCCTGTGCGCCCTGGAAGGAGATGCGCAGGCCCTGGTGGGTCACCGTGACGAGAGGACGGCCGAACCACCCGCAGTGCTTGCAGACGCCGTTGGGCCCCGAGGCGGTGACACGCACCGGCAGATCCGCCGCGCAGACGGGGCAGCCCTCGGGAATCATGTAGTCACGGGGTGTTCTCTGAACTTCGGTCATTGATCAGAGGTAACGCAGGCCGGGCCCCGTGCAACGTCGCGCGGCGGAACTTCCCGTCCAGGGTCTCGGAGCTCGCCTGCCTGCCCTGGGAGAATCCAGGAAGAGGAGGGCGGCCGAGCGCTCACGAACAGGCCGGGAGGCAAGCCTCCCCGCCGCTCATGAGCGTCGAAGCCGCGCGCTCCAACTACTGGATGTAGCCGACGGTCTCGCCGCGGTCGAGGAACTCACCTTTGGAGGTGTAACTCGAGTACCAGGAGGTGTTGTTGGTGCCGTAGCGGTCGTACTGCATATGGGTGTGGGGGCCGGTGACGTTGCCGGTGCCGCCCTCGTCGCCGATCTGGCAGCGGTCGCAGGTCTTGTCGACCGAGGTGGGCTCCTGGAGGAAGTGCCACTGGCGGATGACGAAGTCGTTGGCGAAGGTGTGCTTCACCTCGTTCTGGTTGCCGCTGCCGTTGCCGTAGCAGACGTCGGCGGTGGTGCGGATGGTGACGTTCCAGTACATGGAGCCGACCACGCCGGTCTCGACGCCCCAGTAGCCGCAGGCGTTGCGGCTGGAGATGTCGACGGCGCCGTGGAAGGTGCCGCTCGAGTAGTAGGTGGTGGCCGTCACGTCGCCCGGGAAGGGCGAGCCGACCCGGTAGGCGGCGGTGGCGGCGGCGGGGATGAGTGCCAGGACAGCCAGGGTGGTCTTCATTGCCTTACGCATCGTGGTTCCTCTCGGGCCGGTGGACCGGCCCCCGGGGGGATCTGCTACCGAGCCTGTTGCAGCCTCTGCTTCTCCCTCAGGATCAGGCTCCAATCCTGGTGGTTCATCTCGAGGACTCGAATCCAGGTGTCGATCTCCGGCGCGAGGCTGGGGTCGACGCCGCGCAGCCGCTGGAGCTCGGGGACGGCGCTGGAGAAGCCGAGCCGGGCGACGCTCTGGAGGATGGCCTTGCGCACGGTGGGGTCCTTCTCGCCGCGGTACATGCCGGTGAGCGCCTGCCGGGCGCTGGCCATCTCCGCCACGGGCACGCCTCCCAGCGCGGTGGACGCCGCGGCGCGGACCTCGGCGGAGTCGCTGCCGAGCAGCTGCTCGAGCTTGCGGGCCGACCCGGCGCTGATGTCTCCGGTCATGAGCTGGCCGAGGACCTTCGCCGTCACCTTGGGATCCGTCGAGGCGGCGGCCGCGGCCACGGCGGAGTCGGCGGCGGGGCCATGGTGACCGCCGTAGACCTCCAGGTTGTCCTCGACCAGGTTGGTCGCGGCCTCCATGCGCACCTCGGGCGAGGGGTCGCGGACCAGGCGCTCGTACATGTCCCCCGTGCGCTCCAGCGCGCCGGTGCGGCGCATGGCACGGACGGTGGCGGCGCGGAGGCTCGGGTCCCTGTCCTCCAGGGCGCGCTTCGCGACGCGCTGGAATGACTCGTCCTCCAGGCCGCGCTCGGTGCGCGCGACCAGGGCGGCCGCGAGGTGCTCGACCATGACCGGGTCGTACTCGCGGTCGAAGGCGGCCTGGAGCTCGGCGAGGGGCAGGTTGACGGCGGACTCGCGCAGCAGCGTGCGCAGGTAGAGCTTGTAGGCCTCGGACTTCGAGTGGAGCCCGCGGCGGATGGAGTCCATGAGGCCCTGGACCGAGCAGGTTCCGGCCTTGAGGGCGGGGGCCTCGGACGAGGGGGCCGGCTGGTGCGCCAGCGCCAGCGCCGGGGCGAGGAGGCTGACGGCGAGCGTCAGGGTGGGAAGCACGTTCATGCGGAGGAAGGGGCGTGTCATGGGGTGGGCTCCGGACTTCATTCCTCGTGGCGGTCCAGACAGCCGAAGGGATCGTCCGTGGGCAGGGAGAACCAGATGCGCCCGAAGTCGACGATGCCGCTGGCGTAGAGCCGCTCGAAGTGCTGGTACTGGGCCTGGAAGCGCGGGTCGCTCAGGGCCATGTTCGCCATGACGGGGAGCGCGTCCTTCCCCGCGGTGCGGGCGGCGAAGCGGAACAGGGACCAGCGCACGCAGAGGTCCTTCTCGGTCTCGAAGTTCTTGGAGAAGATCTCCAGGGCCTGGGTCTTGTCCTCGGACAGGGACAGGTCGTGCGCGGCCACCATGCGGACGTCCTCGCTGCCCTCGGTGGAGAGGAGCTTCGCCAGCCGCCCGGTGGCCTGCGTGTCGAGCGGCGCCTCGGCGTGCATCTCCATCTCGAGCGCGAGGTAGCGGACCTGCTCATCCATGGACTGGGTGCCGATGGTGAGGAGCTTGTCGAGGTAGGGTTTGGCGTTGCCGGTCTTCTTGTAGTCCTCCTGCATCACCCGGCCGATGGCGCGCGTGGTGACCCAGCCGGCCTCGCCGGAGGAGGCGTCCTGGGCGAAGGCGGCGAGCTTGTCGAGCGCCGCCGGCTCGAGCCGGGGCATGCGCTGGAGCTCGTCCAGGAAGCCCGCGCGCCGCCCCAGGTCGAGGCTCTCGTCGAGCCCCAGGGACGTGAGCTGCGCGGCGAGCCTGGGCAGGGCCTCGGAGCCCCGGATGCCGCCCATGAGCAGCTTGAACTCCGCGGGCGAGGCCTCGCGAGCCCAGCCGAGAACCTCACTGGCGCGGCCCTCGTCATTGCCGATGAGCTCGGCCAGACGGCCCTTGAGGTACTCGAGGACGAGCGGATCCTTCACGGCGAGCAGGGGCCGGGCCCACTCGCGGAACGTCTCCAGGGTCACGTTGTCGTTGAACTGCTCCAGGTCCTCCCAGCAGAGGGTGCTGTTGAACCGGGGGGGCTTCTCCTCGGCCCGCTTGCCCTGTCCGGTGGGCGCGGCGGCCATGGAAGGAGCGGGGCCCGAGGGCTGGGCACCGGGCGTCTGGGCCTGGCGCGCCTCGGGCGTGCCGCTGTCCTCGGAAGAACCGCGGGAGAGCAGCGCCACGGCCGCGAGCAGGGCCACGGCTCCGAGCGCGATCGCGATCTTCGACCCACGGCGGGCCGGGTCATTCACCGGAGGGGAAGCGGAGCGATGGAGGGATTCTGGAGTCATGGGGTCGGGTTCCAATGAGGAGGAGGGCCCGAAATCCCGTTCGTCCCAGGAAAAAAGAAAAAACAGACCCCACCGTCATCTCCGGCCAGGAAAAGGCTGGGATTCCAGGTGTTTATGGGCCGAGGGAGTGCCTGTCAGCCCTTGCGCCACACCTCGCTGGCGAGCAGCGCCCGCGCGGCGAGGAAGCCACACAGCCCGTGAACACCGGGGCCGGGCGGGGTGGAGGACGAGCACAGGTAGAGGCGCGGGTCGGGCGTGGCGTAGGGGACGAGGCGGGCCATGGGCCGGGCGAACAACTGCATTCCCTCCATGGCGCCGCCGGAGATGTCGCCGCCGATGAAGTTGGCGTTGTAGGCCTCGTACTGCGCGGGCGAGCGCGTGTGCCGGGCGAGGATGCGGTCGCGGAAGCCGGGGGCGAAGCGCTCCATCTGGGCCTCGATGCGCCCGGTCATGTCCTCGGTGCAGCCATGGGGTACGTGGCAGTAGGCCCAGCCGGTGTGCTGGCCCGAGGGGGCGCGGCTGCCATCGAACAGGGTGTGCTGGGCCACGAGCACATAGGGGGACTCGGGGACCTCGCCGCGTGCGACGGCGGCCTCGCTGGCGGAGATCTCCTCCAACGTACCGCCGAGGTGCACGGTGCCCGCGCGTGCGCACGCGGCGGCGCGCCAGGGAATGGGACCGGAGAGGGCCCAGTCCACCTTGAAGACACCGGGCCCGTAGCGGAAGCGCTTGAGCGCCTCGACGTAGTGAGGAGGAAGCCGGTGGCCGGCGAGCTTCACGAGCTGCGCGGGCGTCACGTCGAGCAGCACGGCGCGGGCGCGGGGCAGCTCATCCACGTTGTACACGCGGTGGCCGGTGACGACCTCGCCGCCGAGCGCGCGCAGGTAGCTGACGAGCGCGTCGACGAGCTTCTGGGTGCCGCCACGGGGAAAGGGCCAGCCGACGGCATGGCCGGAGGCGAGGAGGAGGATGCCGAAGGCGGAGGTGAAGGGGCGTTCGAGGGCGGAGAAGGAGTGTGCGGCGGAGCCGGCGAAGAGGGCGCGGGCGAGGGGGCCGCGGAAGGCGTTCCTGGCGAGCGAGTGCGCGGGGCGGAGGGCGCGCAGGCCGAAGCGGGCGAGGCGGAGGGGGCGGCGGGGGAGGCGCAGGGGGTCGGCCATCTGGGCCATCACGTCGTCGAAGGCGCGCACCATGGGGCGCATCCATCTCACATACGTGTCGGCGTCGGGGCCGAGCCCCTGGGCGGTGGCCTCGAGGCCGCGCTCGAGGAGGGCGGCGGTGCCGTTCTCGAGCGGGTGGGCGAGGGGGGCATCGGGGTGGACCCACTCGAGCCCATGGGCACCGAGGGGGAGTTGGCGGAAGAAGGGGGAGGCGGCGGCGAGGGGATGGATGGCGGAGCAGACGTCGTGGACGAAGCCGGGGAGGGTGAGCTCGGCGGAGCGCGCACCCCCGCCGGGTGTGGGGGCTGCCTCGAGCACCCGCACCGAGCGGCCCGCGCGGGCCAGGGAGACGGCGGCCGCGAGCCCGTTGGGGCCCGCGCCCACGACGACCGCATCGAGCACCGAGCTCATGTCCTCTAGCTTCACCCGACCTGATGGGTACGCGAGGAAGATGCCAATGGCTTGCGTTCATCAGTGGACGTCAGGGGTCGGCCGGTGCCACGGAATCCGGGCGGGCGGGCGTGGGAGGAGGGGAGGGCAGGATGCCGGGAGGGGGCGGGAATTCCCATCCTTCCCCGGCGGAGTGCCACGTGGGGCCGCCGAGCGGGCCCGAGGGCTGGCGGCGGGAACCGGGATACAGAGGAGAGGACATGGCTCGCCAGGACCTGAGGGGCAAGGTCGCCATCGTGACGGGGGCATCGAGCGGGGTGGGTTGGCAGGCGGCGGTGCGGCTGGGAGAGGCGGGGGTGAGGCTGTGCATCACCGCGCGCCGGGTGGAGGCGCTGGAGAAGCTGCGCCACCTGATGCGGGAGAAGGGCGTGGAGTGCATCGCGGTGCCCGGGGACGTGACGGTGCAGGGGGACGTGGACCAGGTGGTGCGCGAATGCCTGGCGCATTACGGCCGGGTGGACATCCTGGTGAATGACGCGGGGGTGCAGTCCTACGGCCTCTTCGACGAGCTGCCGTGGGAGCACATCACCCGCATCTTCGACATCAACTGTTTTGGCTTCATGCGCTTCGCGCGGGCGGTGCTGCCCCATTTCCGGCAGCAGGGCAGTGGGCACATCCTCAACATCCAGTCGATGTTGTCGAAGGGCTCGGCGCCGTTGTTGTCGGCGTACTCCGCGAGCAAGCACGCGACGCTGGGGTGGGCGAAGAGCCTGGAGATGGAGCTGGTGGGTTCGGGCATCCAGGTGTCGAACGTGCTGGTGCCCTCGGTGGCGACGAACATGTTCGCGCACGCGCCAACGATGTTTGGATTGGCGCCCAAGCCGGTGCCGCCGACGTATGACCCGGACGTGGTGGCGCGAGCGGTGGTGCGGTGCGCGAGGAACCCGGGGAAGACGTCGGTGCCGGTGTTCCTGCAGGGCAGGCTGATACTGTGGCTGAACGGGGTCGCCCCGGCGGTGGGTAGGTTCATCATGGGGCGGTGGGGCGCGCGGATGCAGATGCGTGACGAGCCCGTCGAGCGGCCCGAGGGCAATCTCTTCCATCCGATGGCGAGGAGCGTGGGCCCCTATGGCCCGGTGCCGCCCACGCCGAAGTGGAAGCGCTACTCGCTGGCGGCGGGCCTCGCGGCGCTGGCGGGCGGTGTGGTGTTGGGAGTGACCGGGCTGGCGCGCGCGGCGCGCTGAGCGGAGGGCGGCACTACCTCTCCCGTCAGACCTTCCTGTAGAATGCGAGCGGTCGGGCAGGAAGGCCCGCGGGAGGAGCGGAGATGGGTCGGGGAAAGCGTCCAGCCACCTACGAGGACATCGAGGCGTTACCGCCGGGGTGGGTGGGGGAGATCATCGACGACGAGCTGTACGCCTTTCCCCGGCCATCCGCGTGGAACTTGTGGGCCGTCTCGGTGCTCCTGTCGAAGCTGGGGGACGCCTTCTGCTTAGGGACGCGAGGACCGGGCGGCTGGTGGATCGTGAGGGAGCCCGAGTGGCACTTCAGTCGGCAGGTGCTGGTGCCTGACCTGGCGGGCTGGCGCCGAGAGAGGGCACCCGGGTTGTTCGAACGGGATGAGCCCTTCATCGAGCTGGCGCCCGATTGGGTCTGTGAGGTGTTGTCTCCCTCCACGGTCGCGCTGGATCGGGGGCGCAAGCTGTCCCTCTATCATCAGGAGGGTGTGAGCCACGCGTGGTTGTTGGACCCGCGAGCTCACACGTTGGAGATCTACCATCGAGGATCGCAGGGCTGGCAGCTTGCGGCGCACCACGGAGGAGAGGACGTGGTGCGTGCCGAGCCCTTCGACGCCGAGCCGCTCGACCTTGGACGTCTCTGGGCTCCCAGGTCCACACAGGCACCCGGGCCCTGATGCCCCAACCTGGGATTCAGTCCTCCAACTCCTCGAGCGAGGGGAATCGGATGAGGGTCCACTCACCGTCGCTTCTACGTGCGGCGTTGTAGAGCGCACCCGATACTTCCAGCACAGCCTCATAGGGAAGATTCGACTGGGTGCGCAACCAGGTCAGGGCCTCATCCCGAGTGGCGAAGGAGTGCAGGGGCTTCGGCCAGGCTTCCTCGGTGTTGAAGACCCTGGCGTACTCCCAGAAGTCATTCATCCTGCCGATGTGCCGGATGAAGTGGAGCGCCTTGGCCGCCGTCTCGAGGGTGAACACTGTTTCCTGCTTACTGGAGTGCTGCCCGGCCAATGCTCCAAGTGAATTCAGGACCTTTTCCAGCTCGGTGCTCATTGCGGTGCGGCATGGGTAACGAAGGGGGGACGCGTGCTCTGTTAACATACTGGGCGGGTATGGCGAGCGACATCATCGACTTCCAGGAGGAACGGGGACGCCACGAAGCGCTGCTCGGGAGAGAGGACGTGATGACCGAGCTGGATGCAATCCTGCTGGGTACTCAGTCGCGCGGGTGGGTGCTGGTCAAGGGCGGGCCAGGGATAGGCAAGAGCGCGCTGCTGGCCGAGTGGATCAAGCGACGTGAGCAGGCGGGACTTCCGGTGCCGCCGCACCACTTCCTGCGGCGTGGCGTGGATGACTGGGACCGGCCCGAGGTGGTGAAGCGCAACCTGGCGGCGCAGGTAGAGATGCTGTACCCCGAACTCGCCACTCCAGATGCACGGCCCGAGTCGCGTCTGCGGGAACTGCTGCAGCGAATATCGGCCAAGGTGCTAGTGCCACGCCAGGAGCGGCTTGTGTTGGTGGTGGATGGGCTCGATGAAGTCGAGGAGGACTCCGAGGGCACCAATCCGCTGCCGCGCTTCTTGCCGCACGTGTTGCCACCTGGGGTGAAGGTGCTGTGTGCTTCGCGGCCTACGTATCCGTACCTGAGCTGGCTGGAGGCGCGGGAGAGCCTTCGCACCATCGATCTGAATGGCGAGCGGTGGGCGGGATCGAACAAGAAGGTGGTGCGTCAGTACTGGGAGCACATGGCGCCCGGTTTCGCGCCACCGCTGACGTCGGCCTTCGTGGATGAGGTGGTGCGACGAGCCGAAGGCAATGTGCTCTACGCCATGAAGCTGGCGGAGTGGCTGCGGGAGCAGCCCGTCGAGAAGCGGCGGACCGAGTTGTTGCCGCGAGGCTTGGAGGCGCTGCTCGATGAGAGCTGGGAGCGCATCCAGCGGTTGCCCGCTGAGCTTCGTAGGGTGGCAATCGAGGGGCTAGGTGTGGTGGCTGTAGCCCGCGAGGCGCTGCCACTGTCGAGCCTGGCGGCGGTGGCCGGGTGGAAGGATCTGGATGATGGCGAGCGATTCTTGCGAGTGTCGCGGTCATTCCTCCTGGAGGAGTTGGGGCACGGGAAGAGCGAAAAAGCTTGGCGACTCTTTCACGAATCCTTTCGGAGCTTCATCCTGTCGAAGCTTGGTGAAGGACGAGAGAGGACGGAGCACCGAAGGTTGGCGGAGTATCTGTGCCGGTGGCCGGTCGAGACGTCCGAGCGGGGTTTTCGCTGGAATTATGCATTGCGCCATGGCGTGACGCATTGGTTGAGGGTGGGGGAGTGGGAACTGGCTCGCAGGCTCTACACGGACCTGGGCTACCTCGAGGCGAAGTGCCACGTGGCGGGTGTACTTGCTGTCGAGGAGGACTTGCGGAGTGCTGCTGAGGCGGGAGGAGGACGTGAGCCCGAGTGTTCGAGGATCCTCCATGGAGCTATTCGGGCCGAGTCGCATTGGTTGAGGAAGGACCCGAAAGCACTGGCCCTGCTCGTTTACAACCGGCTGCGCTCTTCAGGATGGACGGCAGCGCGGATTGAAAAGACGCTGCGCTTTCCGGAAGGAGCGCCTGCGCTGCGCTTGCGCCATCCCGTGAGGACAGGAGGCAGTGAGCGCACCCTGGCGGGTCAGGGAGGGGAGGTGCGGGGTTGCGCGGTGACGCCGGACGGGAGCCGAGTCGTGTCGGCGTGCGCTGATGGGACGCTGAGAGTCTGGGAAGTAGAGACGGGGCGGGAGTTGGCCACCCTGGAAGGCCATGAGGGGCGGGTGTGGGGCTGCGCGGTGATGCCGGACGGGAGACGTGTGGTGTCGGCGTCCGACGATGGGACGTTGATGGTGTGGGAGGTGGAGACGGGGCTGAAACTGGCCACCCTGAAAGGGCACGGGGGGAAGCTGTGGGCCTGCGCAGTGACGCCGGATGGGAGACGCGTGGTGTCAGCGTCTACTGATGGGTTGCTGAAAGTGTGGGAGGTGGAGACGGGGCGAGAGGTGGCCACCCTGGCAGGTCATGGGAATACGGTAAACCATTGTGCGGTGATGCCGGATGGGAGCCGAGTGGTGTCCGCGTCCACCGATGGGACACTGAAGGTATGGGAGGTGGAGACGGGGCGAGAGGTGGCCACCCTTGAGGGGCACAAAGCCCCAGTGTGGGGCTGCGCGGTGATGCCAGACGGCAGGCGCGTGGTGTCGGCATCCACCGATGGGACGCTGAAAGTATGGGAGGTAAGGACAGGGCGAGCGCTGGCCACCCTCAATGGTCGTGGGAGGAATCTGTGGGGCTGTGCGGTGATGCCGGACGGCAGGCGCGTGGTGTCGGCGTCCGACGATGGGACGTTGATGGTGTGGGATGTCGGAACGGGGCGGGAACTGGCTACCTTGAAGGGCCATCGGTTCCCGGTGCGGGGCTGCGCGGTGATGCCGGATGGCAGGCGCGTGGTGTCGGCGTCCGATGATGGGACGCTGAAGGTGTGGGATGTCGGAACGGGGCGGGAACTGGCCACTCAAGGAGAGCATAGGGGCGAGGTCCTGGCCTGTGCGGTGACCCCGGACGGGAGACGTGTGGTGTCAGCATCCGATGATGGGACGCTGCAGGTATGGGAAGCGGAGACCGGGCGGAGGTTGGTTACGCTGGAGGGGCACGGGAGGACGTTGGGGTGCGCGGTGACGCCCGACGGCAGGCTCGTGGTGGCAGCATCCGACGATGGATCATTCAAGGTGTGGGAGGTGGAGACAGGACGGGAGTTGGCCAGACTGGAGGGGCTCGGGAGTGCGTGGGGCTGTGCTGTGTCGCCGGACGGGAAGCACGTGCTGTTGGCATCCCACGATGGGACTTTGAAGGTGCGGGAGGTGGGGACAGGACGGGAGTTGACCCTGCCGGATTGCGACTGGATTGGAGTGTGGGGCTGTGCGGTGACTCCAGATGGTCAGCGCATGGTGTCCGCATCCTCCGATAGGACGCTGAAGGTGTGGGAGGTGAAGACGGGGCAGGAGTTGGCCACGTTGCAGGGTGACTGGTCTACGGTGTGGAGCTATGCGGTGACACCGGATGGGCGGCGTGTGGTCTCGGCGTCCCTTTTCGGAGGGCTGAAGGTCTGGGAGGTAGAGACGGGGCGAGAACTGGTCACCTTGGAGGGGCACACGGGAAGCGTGCGAGGTTGCACGGTGACACCGGATGGGCGCCGTGTAGTATCCGCATCCGAAGATGGGACGTTGTCGTTGTGGGACATCGACTCGGGCCGATGCCTTCATACGCTCTACGGAGTTGGGGCCTTTCTCTCGGTTGCATCCACATCCGATGTCATCTGTGCAGGGGATGAGATCGGAAACATCTGGATTCTCGAAATGGAGTCATCTAGCTCCAAGGAGGGTCTGACTCCTGTGAACGTGGTTCCACCCGAACCCCGCATGAGCATCCAATTTCCGGAACCTGTTCTTGAGGCGCATCGCTCGAATACGCTCGCCTTGTTCATTGGCTCTGGCCTTTCGCTCGGCCGTGACGTCAAGGGCGGCTTCCCCACGTGGCAGCAGCTTCCCCAGCGGTTGCTCGATGCCTGTGCGCGATGGGGCGCCATGGACGAGCAGAGCATCCAAGCCAGGCGTGCTCTGTTCAAGGGACGCATGCGTCTCGAGGTCATGCTCGCGGATCTTGGCTCCCTGCGCTCCGCCCTGGCTCGCGACTACCAGAAGGCCCTCAACGACATCTTCCGTCCTGCGGATGCAGCCCCGGGGATGGCGCACCAGTCCGTGGCGCGGCTCGGTGCCCGAGCGATCCTGACCACCAACTATGATTCGCTCCTCGAACGGGTCCAGGAGACGCAGCACAGGCAGGTCTACACCTGGAGGGAGTCCGACTTGGCTCTCAACGACTTGGAGTCAGGCCGCCATGTCCTGCTCAAGGTCCACGGGACGGCGGAGCGCCACGACACCGTGGTCATGACCGAGCGCGAATACCACGAGGTTCGCTCCAACCCGTCCTACCGGGCGGTCCTGAGCCACCTGCTCCAGCAGTACACGTTCTTGTTCATCGGTTACGGGATGAATGACCCGCTGGATCTTGACCTCGTACTCAAGTGGAACGCAGATGCGTTCAAGTCCGCGGCCCGCAGCCACTACGCACTGTTGAAGGACCCGAGCGACAACGACCGCGACCGTTACGAGCGCGAGTACAACGTGCGGGTCATCTCCTACAGTGACCACGCGCAACTCCCGGCCTTCCTGGAGGAACTCCAGCGCGCCGCCTCCAAGTAGCACGCCGTGACGAGCCTCCGCGTGCGCATGCCCCTGCTGTGCAGGGGGCTCAGGTGCACGAGGGGTGAGAGTACCTGCTTCAAGAAGTTGGATTCGAGGCTCTACCTGCGGAGTGGGGCGTGGAATAGAATCCACCGGGCATGCATCTCCCTGCCCGCTCCTGGATGTCCAGTGCCGCTCTGCTGCTGGTTCTCTTGTTGCCGCGAGTCACGCGGGCGGAGCCCACGCCACAGCGCCATCTTGTGATCTCCGAACTGCCCTCGGGCCGTGAGGCGGAGATCCGGATCGCCGCCGACGTTCCCACGGTGGTGCGCTTCGAGTCCGAGCTGGATCCGGCAGGGACACGACTTCAGGCGCAGGGCCCGTCTCCCTTCGAGTGGTTGGTGGTCTCCGGCCGGTTGTTGCTGCTTCATCCCCCGACGAGCACGTGGTTATGGCCCCGCTTGCCTCTGCGGGTCCGGCTGGCGGACGGTACGTCCCTGTCCTTCGCTCTCGTTCCGAGCCCTCCCGCACTGGCGGACGTGCAGGTGGACGTGTTCCTCCACCCGGCTACACCTGGGGCGCTGCGGGTCACGCTCGAGAAAGTGAGCGCCGAGTACGAGGCGCTCAAGCTCGAGCACGCGCGGTCACAGGCCGAGCTCGAACGCTACCGCGACGACGAGTTCAACCCCGATGTCTCCATCGCGGTGCTGCTGCTCGACGACGAGGCCTCCCGATATCTGGTGCGAGGTAGTCCCGTCCTGGCCGGGAGCGAGGATGTTCTGGCTCAGGCCTGGTGCGTGCGTCTCGCCGGGCGTTCGGCCTGCGTCATCCTCGTGACGAACCGTCACCGCAAGAAGAGCTGGACACTGAAACAGTTGCTGCTTCTCAACAGCAGGACCCAGGAACTGTTGCCTGTCGTCGTCCGTGCTCGTCCGTCCACCATCCCACCCGGAGGAAGCGGGCGCGTCGTGCTCGTCACCCGGACGCCATCATCGGCGGACAAGGACCTCTACTCCTTTCATCTCGTGGCTCCTGATGGTCCCGAGTGGCAGATCCGCTACTTGGACATGAAGCTCTGAAGCCCAGGTCGCTCACCTTGGGCCCGGCACATTGGCGCCCCGCCCTGTTTCCTGCCACGCTTCCGCTACATGCCCACGTCGAGAAATCCAGACCCGTTTTCGAGAAGATGGCTCCACCTGCTCGCCCTGGCGGCGCTGGTCGCCGGGTGCTCTGGTGTCCGCTTACGGCCTGATGGAACACCCGGACTCCAGGATTGCCCTCGGGCGTCTCTCGCCGCAATGGCGGAACTGGGCATCGCGCCAGGAGACATCTTGCCCATCATCATGGATGAGCGGTTGGGAGAGAGGGGCCCAACGCGGCTGGAGGAAGGTCCTGTCGTGGGCTACGTCGACATGCCCTACAAGCAACTGCCTGAGAGGACTCGGCTGTTCGGGCAGGTCTGGACGGCGGGAGAGAATGTCATCGTTCGTTATGACGCGGCGCAGGTTCCTGGAGGGCGCCGGGTGCCTTTCTGCGCTGAGGTCGATGACAGCGGTGGGCAGGTGAAGGACCCGGTGTCTCCCCCGAGTGTTGCCATCATCCAGGACAACGTTGCCATGGTGAGGGTGGTTGCCCGCTATGGCGAGCTGGACTCCGTTGACCGACCCAAGGCGTACATCTCCCGGGAAGTCTACAAGCCACCGCCGGCTCCTCGGAGCCCACCTGAGAAGTGAGCCACGTCACTTCTCGGGGTCGAGTACTTCGAGCAGCACCTGTCCGTTCGTCAGGTCGAGCAGCGCGGTCTGGAACGCCTCGAGCCGGGTGACGGGAAGCTCGAGCTGATACCCCACGGTAGCGGCGTACTCCTCCGAGAGGATCTCGGCCTCATGGGTGGCGAGCATCCGGCGGACACCATCAACGCTCGCGTACTCGAGCTCGATGCGCAGGCGGGCCTTACGCACGCGCTCGGTGGTGGGGAGGTTCTCGAGCCCCTGCTGGACGCAGCCAGTGTAGGCCCGCACCAATCCGCCCTTGCCCAGGAGCGTCCCGCCGAAGTAGCGGGTGACGACGACAGCCACATCCCCCACGCTGCCGTGGAGTAGTGCAGTCAGCATGGGCCGGCCCGCAGTGCCGTGCGGCTCTCCGTCATCGCTCATGCCCGCCATTCCAGTCGAGCCGGGGGGTCCCACCACGTACGCCCAGCAGTTGTGGTTGGCATCGGCGAACTCCTCGCGGACGCGGGCGATGAACGCCTTGGCCTCCTCCACGGTCGGAGCTGGGGCAACCGTGGTGATGAAGCGGCTGCGCTGGATCTCCTGCTCCACCCGATGGAGCCGTGCCGGGACGAGGTAGCGTTTTTCTTCCATCCTGGATTCGAGTCCTCGGGATTCCGGTGTTCGAGCGGGCGTTTCACAACGAGTCGAGGATGCGTGCCCTGACCGTATCCCAGGATTCACCCGCCTCGGGGTGCTCATCCAGCTCTGCGAGCCGCCTGTCGAGTTCGGCGAGTTGCTCTTGCGTGGTTTCCTCCTGGGCGGAGTTCTCGGCGTCGTCCATGCGCGTCATCACCCCATATAGAGCCGAATCCCGGCCGCTCGTGGAGTAGGTCACTCGAACTTGTCGACCACGGTGACGGGGGCCGTCTTGGGCAGGGTGATGGCGCTGGGGGTGGTGCCCGCCTCGGCGTAGATGCCTCCCGGGGCCGAGGAGCCGAGCACCAGGCACACCGGATGGACCTGTCCATCCGGCAGGCGGGCCTGGGTGTAGTGCACCTGGACCTTGCCCGTGTCGATCCACAGCACGCCTTCGACGAGCGTCCCCGCGGGCAGCCCGCCCACGTCGCTCGCCAGTTGGCTCGTGATGGGGCCCTGGCGGTAGACGCCGTAGTCCTCGGCACCTCCCGGCTGTGAGGACTCGAGCGTCAGGGTGCCCCGCTGGCCAGACTCCACGCTCAACTTCTTCATGAGCGCGACGGTCTCGGGCGCACAGGTCTGCCTGGAGACGGGGGTCTGCTCCTTCGAGAGCACGGTGCACGCGCTCAGCGCGACGGCGCCCGTGGCGAGGTAGAGCTTCGAGAGTGTCCGCATGAGGCCCTCCTGGGGAGACGCGGGCCGCCATGCAGTACACCCGAGCGGCTCGCGGGTGCCGGAGTCCTTCGCGCCGCAGTCGTGCAACGGACGAAGCGTCAGGCCTCGGTCAGGGGCCTGCGATGGGGAGTCCACACCCGGTGGTCCCAGACGAGCGACAGCGCGCCGACGAGCAGGCCCACGATGACGTCATTGAGGGTCGCGGTGCGATAGCCGCCGAAGCCCAGGACGAAAGGCGAGACGATGAGCCACAGGGCGAGCACGGTGTTGGCGTAGCGCAGCTTGGGGATGGCGATGGCCGCGAGCTCCAGGAGGATGACGCCCAGGCCCACGCACAGATCATTGAGCTGTGCCTCCTGGATGCGATAGCCGAGCACGAAGGGACTCGAAATCAACCAGAAGCCCAGGATGACGTTCAACCAGCGAGCCCACATTCGCCGCTCCTCCGGACGCTTGCAGCGTTCACCGACTCAAATTGGGGAGAGAGGAGTCCCATCCGCAACCAGGGGCTGGCCCCCTCCCTCCCTCTCCCTCCGGGAGAGGGTCGGGGTGAGGGTATCCGTCACCGTGAAAGCACCGCCTCCGTGACGAGTCCGAAGACCGAGGTCTGGAGCGCGAGCAACCGTCGCTCGGCGGAGGACCAGTCGCGTGGCGGCGGAGTGACCCGCAGGCGCGGAAAGACGAGCCGCTCGAACAGCCAGATTCCCGCGCCGAGCGTGAGCCCGTGGAGGCGCGCGGGGTAGAGCAGCGAGGGCCGGAGCCACGCATAGAGCACGCCCAGGGCCGGGCCATAAACCCAGCGCATGAAGAGGCCCCACCGTCGAGCTTCGCGCCGGCCGAGCCGGATTCCGAGCCACCGTCGCGCGCCCCTCCTGGCGATGGAGGGCACCGAATATGGAGGCGGGTGCCCGAGCAGGGAGTCGCGCAGGGGTTCCCAGGCGGTCAGGGCCAGGGTTCCGAGGACTCCCGCGCCGAGTCCTCGCGGCGGACGTCTGACTTCTCCACGTTCCACACCCACCTCCGCATTCAGGAGCCACTTCGAGGTGAAGGTAGGGGTTTCCCGACGGTGGACCCGTGTATGCCCCCTCTCCCTCTGGGAGAGGGCTGGGGTGAGGGTCTTTCCCCGCCCCGAGACCGTGCGACCGAGCGCCGGCCAGTGGCGACAGATCGTCTGCTTCTCACCGAATGGGCTCGTGGGCAGCGTGGAACTTGCTTCACGGAGCAGCGGATCAGGTCGATTCTTCTCGTTCACGGTGTGGGAGACGGTGACGGATACCCTCACCCCGGCCCTCTCCCGGAGGGAGAGGGGAGAGAGAGCGGAGACGCGATGCCCCAGTACGACTTTGATCTGTTCACCCTCGGCGCGGGCTCGGGCGGTGTGGCGGCGAGCCGCCGCGCGGGCTCGTACGGTGCTCGCGTCGCCATCTGCGAGGACAACCGCATCGGTGGCACGTGTGTGCACCGCGGTTGTGTGCCCAAGAAGCTGCTCGTCTACGGGGCCCACTTCCGTCATGACTTCGAGGACGCGGCGGGCTACGGCTGGTCCCTCTCCGAGCCCGGCTTCGATTGGAAGAAGCTCCAGGAGGCCAAGGACAAGGAGTTGGAGCGGCTCGATGGTGTGTACAGGCGGTTGCTCCGGGACTCGGGGGTGAAGCTCATCGAGGGTCGGGGCCGGCTGGTGGACGCGCACACGGTCGAGGTGAGCGGCCAGCGCTACACGGCGGAGCGCATCCTGGTGGCCACGGGCTCGCGTCCGTTCCTCCCCGAGGTGCCGGGCATCGAGCACGTCATCTCCTCGGACGGAGCGCTGGGCCTGCCGGAGCTGCCGCGCCGCATCGCCATCGTGGGCGGGGGCTACATCGGGGTGGAGTTCGCGGGCATCTTCAACGCGTTGGGCGCCAAGGTGACGATGCTCATCCGGGGCGACACCGTGCTGCGCGGTTTCGACAACGACATCCGCGCGATGCTCACCCAGGAGATGCGCAAGAAGGGCATCGACCTGCGGCCGGAGACCTTCGTCCGTGACATCGAGAAGCGGGCGGACGGCACGCTGAGCCTGCTGACGCGGATGGGGGACACGCTCGAGGCGGACGCGGTGCTGTACGCCACGGGGCGCGTGCCCAACACCCAGGGGATCGGCCTGGCGGAGGTGGGCGTGCGGCTGGACGAGCGCGGCGCGGTCGAGGTGGACGAGTGGTCTCGCACCAGCGTGGACAATGTCTACGCCGTGGGCGACGTGACGGACCGCATCAACCTCACGCCGGTGGCCATCGCCGAGGGGCGCGCGCTGGCCGAGACGCTCTTCCACGACAACCCCACGAAGATGGACCACACGGGGGTGGCCTCCGCCGTGTTCAGCCAGCCCCCCGTGGGCACCGTGGGGTGCACCGAGCGCGAGGCCCGTGAGCGTCACGGCAAGGTGGACGTCTACGTGTCCAACTTCCGGCCCATGAAGCACACGCTGAGCGGGCGCGACGAGCGCTCGATGATGAAGCTCGTCGTCGAGCGTGACAGCGGGCGCGTCCTGGGCTTCCACATGGTGGGCGCCGACGCTCCCGAAATCATCCAGGGCCTGGCGGTGGCGCTCAAGTGTGGCGTCACCAAGAAGCAGCTCGACTCGACGGTGGGCATCCACCCCACGGCCGCCGAGGAGTTCGTGACCATGCGCGACAAGCGTCCGGACCCCGAGGAGGACGCCGCCCGGGAGCTCGGCCACGACGCCCGCCAACACTGAGTCCTCCTCGTCCCGGTTCTCTTCTCTTTCTCCTTCGGGAGAGTTCCTGTTGAATAATGAGCTGTCCGGCTTCGCCGGATTCTACCCAAAGGAGAGCGACACATGAGCAAGCAGGTCAAGGGTCTCTGGACGATGGCGGCGCTGGTGCTGGGTCTGGGCGTGGGCTTCTCGGCCGGAGCCCGGCCGGAGTCGCAGGAGCCGACCCGCGAAATCATCATCGAGTGTGCGAAGGATTCCGATTGCGACGCCCGCTGTGATGGTCCCGGCAGCGGCGACTGCTCCTCGTTCAGGTGCTACTGCCTCCGCTAGTCCGTGAGGGGACGGGCCTCCCTGTCCGATAGTTGTCAATTCAGTCCGGGGCAGGCGGGAGTCCCCGGTGGGGGGGCCGCCCCCCCTGTGTCAGAGCGTCACGGTATCTACCGTCCAGGCCGGCGCCGGTGGCACCACAGCGGGTCCGTGGTGCCATCGGAGCGATCGGCCCGGTGGCACCGTAGACCCGCGCGGCGTTCCGGTTCGTTCGTGGCAACGGGGAATGCCGTGGTGAAGAACAGCTCAAGTGAAAAGTTGCAATCCTCAAAGATTGAGGATAGGGTTTCGAACGTCAACCCTTCGGCCCAGGGAGGTGTTTCGATGTTCGAGCACGCACCGGTGTCCCTCCTGAATGAGAGGCGGATGGGGGCGCAGTGGGTGGAATGGTGGAGTGGCCTGGACGACGGCATCAGCCGTTCGTCGCGCCAGCCCGTGCTGGCCGTGGAGCCGCGGAGCACCGTGGCTCTCGAGAGCACCTCACCGGCACCCGCGAACTCCCAGTCCGAGACGTCCAGGCCCTCGGGCCCCGAGGCTCTCTGCGCCTGAGAATGTTTGTTCTCGGAAGTCGAGATTTTCAGTTGTGTTGGAAAGAAGTAGGCGCAACCTCAAGAATCTAGGTTGCGTTCCGTGAATTTCCGGTTACTCTGCCCTACTATGGACACCCCGATCTCCGCTAGGACTGCCATCCTGATGTCACTGATCGGCGAGAAGGGGTTCGGGTTGGAGATAATCGAGCGGGTTCGGGAGAAGACGAACGGGAAGATCAGTCTGAACGAGGGGTCGGTGTATCCGGCGCTCAAGGCGCTCGAGCGGGAGGGGTTGCTGCGCAGCTTCGATGGGGAGCCCATGCCCGAGCGTGGTGGACGTCCGAGGCGGTACTACGAGCTGACAGGGGACGGGCGGCGAGTGGCCAGGGAGCAACGCATGGCCCTGCTCAACCTGTTGCAACCCGCGGAGGCATTCTGATGGATGTCCGAGACCTATATGAGCGCGAGCGCAGGGCGCGGATGCCGTTGCTGAGCGCGTTCGATATGCAGGGGGAGATCGAGGACGGCCTCACGGACTCGCGCCGGACGGTGTTCCGCGCGGTCCCCTGCGAGCCCCAGCGGCCCGAGCCGCTCCCGCCTCCCATGCTGTTGGATCCGGAGCCCGTGACGGATCCGTTCAGCATGGCGTGGGTGGCGCGTGGGGTGCCGGCGGAGGAGCAGGCGCGCCAGGAGTCGCGCTTCCCGGCGGTCCGGCGCGCGGGGCGTTTCCTGGACCTGGTGAGCGTGGGCACCACCCGGCGCGTCTCCAACGAGGAGATTGGCGATGCCCTGGAGCGGCTCGACAGGGTGGCCGCCGCCGGAGCGCCGACGTGGGTGCTCTACCTGATGGTGAGCGTGACGGCCCTCTGGGTCGCCACCCACTCGGTGCAGGAGCTGACCTTCCGGTTCGTCGGGAAGGTGCGCAAGGTGTTCTCCCGCAAGAGCCGTGAGGACGAGAAGCGGTAGGGCCTCTCCCGGGGTCCTACCCCTTCAGCAGGTTCTTCATCACGAACCAGACGTTCGCCGGACGTTCCGCGAGCCGGCGCATGAAGTACGGGTACCAGTGCCTGCCATACGGCACGTAGACGCGCACCGGGTAGCCCTCCCCCACCAGCCGCTCCTGCAAGTCCCTCCGGATGCCATAGAGCATCTGGAACTCGAAGGCGCCGCGCGCCAGCCCCCTCTTCCGGGCGTAGGCCAGCGTCTCGTCGATCATCCGCTCATCGTGCGTGGCGATGCCGTGGTACAGCCCGCTGTCGAGCAGGATGCGCATGGCACGCACGTAATTCTCATCCACGTCCTTCTTGTCCTGGTACGCCACCTCGGGACCCTCGAGGTAGGCGCCCTTGCACAGGCGGATGCGGATGCCCTCGGCGCACAGGGCTCGCGCGTCGGCCTCGGTGCGGTAGAGGTAGCTCTGCAGCACCGCGCCCACGTGCGGCTGGCCGAACTCGCGGTGCAGCGCGCGCACCACGTCCAGCGTGGCCTGTGTCACCTCGCTCTGCTCCATGTCCACGCGCACGAAGGTGCCGCGCCGCTTCGCGTCCGCCACCACCTCGCGCGCGTTGCGCAGCGCCAGCTCCGGGTCGAAGAGCAGGCCGCACTGCGTGAGCTTCAAGGACACGTTGCCGCGCACGCCCACCTGGTCGATGCGCGCCAGGAGACGGAGGTACTCGCGCACCTCGTCGAGCGTCTCGTCCGCGTTGCGCACCGCCTCGTTGAGGTGGTCGAAGGAGACGGTCAGCCCGCGCGCGTTCAATTCCTTCACCGCGGCGACGGCTTCCTCCAGCGTCTCGCCCGCGATGAAGCGGCGGGAGATGCGGCGCAGCGCCGGTACGCCGGTGGCGACGTCCTTCAATCCCTCACGGCGTGAGAGGAACAGCAGGGCGGAGCGGGACAGTTGGGTGGCCTGGTCCATGGATGTGTCACGAGTCGTGCTGGGCGAGGAAGTCGCCGACGAAGGCGTTGAAGGAATCCGTGTGGCTCATGTACGGCAGGTGGCTGGCCTCGCGGATGACCTCCAGCCGCGAGCCGGGGATGCGCGAGGCCACGTCCCGCGCATACGAGAGGGGCACCAGCAAATCCCTGGCGCCGTGGAGGATGAGCGTGGGCACGCGCAGGCGCTCCAGGTCATCCAGGTAGTCCGCGGCGAGGATGTCTTCCAACCGCCGCAGCAGCTCCAGGGGCGACAGCCGGCGCGCCTCGCGGACGATCTCCGCCCGGCCCTCGGGGGGCAGGTGGCGTCCACCCAGGATGCGCGCCACGGTGGGGGCGAAGACATAGGCGAAGGGTTTGGGCATGCGCACGAGCGTCGACAGGGCCAGGGCCCACCTGCGCACCCGGTGCACGCTGGCCACCGGAGAGACCAGCACCAGCGCCTTCAACCGCTCGGGGTGGGCCAGCGCGAAGGCGATGGAGATGAGGCTTCCGAAGGACGAGCCCACCAGGGCGAAGCGCTCGGGCAGCCCCGCGTCCGGGTGCTCCAGCGAGGCCATGTTCCATTGGAGGGGTGTATGGGTCAGGGGCGTCTGCGGCGTCGGGGTCCACAGGAGGAACCGGTGCTCGGGTGCCAGCGGACGCATGGGAGCGAACGAGCGTCCAGAGGCTCCCAATCCAGGCAGACACAGCACGGTCCGGGACGCGTCCAGGCTGCCGCCGGGGAAGGTGAAGAGGCGCACCGGAGCGCCACGCACCATCCGCTGCTCGAAGGACAGCTCATACCCCTGTTGAATCTCCTCCGGCTCGGGGACGAGCCGGGGGATGGCGGGAAGGGTGGCTTCACGCATGGCACGCTCGGATGAGAAGGCGGAGCACCGTGCTGGCGACGCGGTCACGGAAGTGTTTCAACCGGGACTCGGGTGCATCTGGAGGTGGTGGCCGCAGTGGCGCACCGACGATGAAGGTCATCTTCACGGGCAGTGGCAGCGGACCCAGGCCGATGCCCAGCGGTACCCGGTACTTCTCTCCGGGCGCGAGGGGCACGCACAGCCGCTCGTCATCCGGACACAGGAAGGTGTCGTCCACCCCGAAGCCGGCGAAGGGAACGATGGGCACCCCGGCCTGGGCCGCGAGCCGCGCGAAGCCAAGCGTTCCCTCCCAGCGCAGCACGTAGTGGTGCCGGGGCTTCTTGAAGGTCTCCCACGCGCCCCCCGGATAGCAGACGACGAGGTGGCCCTCCTGCAACGAGGCGAGCGCGTTCTCCCGTGTCCCCTCCACACCCCCCAGCCAGGGCAGGAGCGTACGCACCAGCGGTATCTTGAAGAAACCCTTCTCGGCCAGCCCCAGGGGGTAGCGGCCTGTTGCACGGTGTATGAGGTGGAAGAAGGCCGGTGTCTCGTAGCCCCACAGGCCATGGTTGCCCACGAGCAGCACCGGGCCCTCGGAGGGCAGGTGCTCGGCTCCCAACAGGCGGGCGCGGTGATAGCGCGCCGAGAGCGCCGCGCCCGTCTCGGCGAAGCGGAAGAAGGCACGGCGCAAGGGGTTCGGTGCGGCATCCACGGGGTCTGAAGATGGAGATGCCCCGCGCGGATGACAGAAGACCGCCGCTCGTCCGCCTGCCAACCCCTCCCAGGTTCCGAGAATGTCGTTGAATGGGTTGCTCGCGGCTCAACGCCTGTCAGGAAGGCGGGAGGGCGGTGGTTGCCAGGCGGCCTCCGGTGGCGGTGGGTTGTCCACACCTGCCGGGGTGCCGATGGTTGGAGGGCCATGGGGCCTTTCGAGATGTTGTCTGGGAAGCAGTGGGAGTTGCTGGAGTGCTTCGCGGCGCTGGAGTCGGGCGAGGGCGAGGTGCCGTCAGCGGAGCGGGTGGAGAGGATGCTGGAGGCGCTCTGGCTGCACGTCCGGCTCACGGAGCGTCATGTGCAGCCCCTGGTGGTCAGGGTCGAGGGCCACGCGCGGGCCCTCCAGGAGGCGGAGGTCCTCCTGACGTTGCACGAGTTGATGGCCGAGTTGGAGTGTTTCCCCCGGGGCAGCCCGGAGTGGTTCGCCAGGCTCGGGGCCATGGAGGACGCGGCGCTCGCGCATGTGCGTTCGTTGGAATTACAGCTCTTTCCTCGTCTGGCCTCGGCACTCGCAGCCCATGAACAGGCTGACCTCGTCCGGGCGCTGGCGGCCACACGCGAGACATTGTGGATGGAAATGCGACGCACCCGTCGTGCGTTCCGCGCGGTGCCAGAGCTGGAGATGCCTGTTCAATAGACTGAACAGGCATTCAGTCGAGGGTTTGGATCACGGCCGTGCGAAAGGCTCGACCGTGAAATTTAGAAACAACCTTATTTCTTTTTCATCGACAAATCGTGTATCTGTGGAGTTATGACTGGGAAGCGGTTGTGTGAATGAGCTTCCTACGATGACCCCCAGATGAGCCGTCTCGGGATTGAGATGGGCCCATCGCAGAGAGGATACGCGAGCATGTCGGTCGACAAGGCATTCCGGGAGATGGTTCGTAACGAGATCGAGTCGCAGCTCAAGCCGCTGCGCGAGCTGGTGTCGCGGCTGGAGGAGGGCACGGCGGATCTCGACAAGCTCCGGAGCGTGGCGGAGCAGCTGGCGCCCCTGGCCAGCGCCGTGGGCCCCCTGTTCGGCGTGGCTGGCGGTGGTGGCGGCGGCGGTGCTGCTGCTGCCCGCGGCGCGGGCCGTCGTGGCCCGGGCCGTCCCGCCCGGAGCGCGGCGCCGGCTCCCGTGGCGGCCTCGTCCGGTGGCAAGAAGCGCGGCCGCAAGCCGGCCGCCGAGGGTGGTGCGCGTGATTGCGCCATCATCGGCTGCGGCAAGCCCAGCCGCACCAAGGGGTACTGCGCCGCGCACTACCAGAAGCTGCGCATGCTCGAGAAGACCAACCGCCGCCCGTCGGCCTGGGTGGACTACGCCGAGCCGAACAGCGTGGAGGACCTCAAGCTGCCGCGCGGTCGCGCCGCCGCCAAGGCGCTGGCCGAGTCCCAGAAGAACGCGGGCTGAGTCCCATTCCGGTTGAACCGGACATGAGCCGGACCTTCCCTCTCCCCCAGCGAGGAAGGTCCGGTTCTTGCGGGCTCGTGGCGAGCCCGTCATTCTTGGTTTCATGAACAAGCGCGAGCTGGAGCCCGGAATCTTCACCGACCTGGCCGGACGGACGACGTACGGAGAGTATCTGCAGTTGGACAGACTGTTGTCCGCGCAGGTGCCCCGCTCGCAGCCGCCCCACCACGACGAGCTGCTCTTCATCATCCAGCATCAGACGAGCGAGCTGTGGATGAAGCTGCTCGTGCATGAGCTGACGGCCGTCATCCGTTACATCCAGTCGGACAATCTGGAGCCCTCGTTCAAGATCTTCTCCCGCGTGGGCCACATCCAACGCATGCTCTTCGAGCAGTGGAGCGTGTTGGAGACACTCACCCCCAACGAGTACCTCGAGTTCCGCGGTGCGCTCGGACAGGCTTCGGGCTTCCAGAGCCATCAATACCGCGCGTTGGAGTTCCTGCTGGGCCACAAGGACGCCCATGCGCTCGGGCCCTTCCGGCACCTGCCCGGGGTGCATGCGGAGCTGGAGCGCATCCTGGAGTCTCCCAGCGTGTATGACGAGTTCCTGCGCCACCTGGGACGCAAGGGGCTCGGGGTGCCGGCGGACCGCCTCGAACGCGACTGGCGCCAGCCGTATGAGAAGAGCGATGCGGTCATGGAGGTGTTCCGTCACATCTATGAGAACACCGAGCGGTACTGGGACGCCTACGAGATGTGCGAGAAGTTGGTGGATGTGGAGGAGCGTTTCCAGCTCTGGCGCTACCGCCACATGATGACGGTGATGCGAGTCATCGGCTTCAAGCCGGGCACGGGAGGGTCCTCGGGCGTGGGCTTCCTGCGCAAGGCGTTGGATTTGCGCTTCTTCCCCGAGCTCTGGGACGTGCGAACCGCGCTCGCCCCCCCGGTCGGCAGGTAGGACGCCTGTCTGGGCTGTCCACTGCGTGTCTCATTCCTAGCTTGAGCAGGAAAAGGAGGAGACACCATGGCCGAGCACGACAGGCCCAAGCACGAGCCACCGCTTCCAGAGGACGAAGAGGGTCATCTCAAACGCCAGGCGGGAGACCGGCCGGTGCCCACGCCCGGCCACATCGGCAACCTACCCGATGACGCTCCCGGCCCCGGCAAGCCCGTTGTCTTCCCTCCGCATTCGCCGGAGGACTGAGTCCGCTTCGGGTGGGGGGAGGGCGCATTGGGGCTCCCTCCCCTCCCGTGCTACAGCGGGGGCATGCTCGCGCTCTCCCTCGCCGCAGTGCTCGCCGCCAGCCCCGCTCCCGTCGAGTCCTGGTCCAAGAAGGCCTGTCCTCCTCCAAAGCAGACTCCCGACTCCAACGTCGAGATGAAGTTCCTGGAGCAGAAGCGCGCCGAATGCCTGCGCAAGGCCATGAACAAGGCGCTCGACAAGGTCCTCCTCCCCCTCAAGAAGTCCAACCCCTCCGCCTTCAAGGACTGGATGTCCTTGCAGGCCGACTACAACCGTTGGATGGCCGACGCCTGCGCCGCTGTCGAGGAGTCCAACTGGGTGGACCTCTCCACCGGTGAGCGCTCCATGGGCACCGGCTATGGTTTCACCGAGAGTGGTTGTCTCCAGCAGCAGTTCGCCTGGCGCGGCTTCTACGCCGATGCTTGGGCTCGCAAGGATTGGAATGCCATCCAGCAGGCCCTCCAGGGCTTCGCCGAGCCGGCCCGCAAGGGGCGTGAGTCCCTCCAGTCCTACCGCGCCAGGACGAAGGAGGCCGCCGCCCGCGCCCCCGCCCACGTCGAGGAGTCGGAGCTGCCCATGCGCCAGCTCGCCAAGGAGGATTGGAAGTCCTACAACGAGCGCCTGGACCGCGCCGCCGCCGGCCCCGAGGCCCTCGCCAAACGCCAGTGCGCCCTCGTCCCCAGCCCCACCCCGGACTGCGCCCAGCGCTTCTCCGACAGCCTCTCCGCCCAGATGGACTTCACCGACGCCCTCTCAAGTACCGAGAGTGGGGGTTAGCGACCCGCCGAGGGCATGTCAGACCCCTCCCCCATCATGGCGCGCCATGACCGCCATGACGCTCGAAAGCTCCAGCCCTCTCGCCCACCTCGAGCCCTATCCCTCCCGCCGCCCGGGAGCCATCCCCCGGGCCACGCGCCCCGCCGTCAGCCCTCGCGCCGCCACGCTCCATGCGTACGCCGCCTCCCAGCTCGGCGCCGAGCTCATCGCCACCTATGGCGCCGGCCGCGGCGCCCCCGGCTCCTGGCTCCTGCTCTCCGGTCTCGAAATCCACCTCGGGCAGAGCCCCATCGCCCCGGATCTGCTCGGCTGGCGCCGTGAGCGCATCCCCCGCCTGCCTCGCGGCTCCTCCGGCATCGCCCTCCCCCCGGATTGGGTCTGTGAGGTGCTCTCGCACCCCGAGGAGCGCGCCCGGTTGTTGCCCCTCTACGCCCGCGAGGGCATCCAGCACGTGTGGCTCGTGGACCCCGAGGTGCGCACCCTGGAGGTGCTCGAGCTCGACGGCCGCCGCTACTCCCTGACGGCTCTGCACTCGGGCGCAAGCACCGTTCGTGCCGAACCTTTCGGTGCGCTGGAGCTTCCATTGCGCCTTCTGTGGGCGGAATGAGTGGGTAAGCTGCGGCCCCTCATGGCCGCGGCTCCGTTCATCCTCGAGAAGGCCCAGGTACTCTGCTATCGCACCTTCGACATCGCGGAGGAGATCAACCTTGAGCACGCCCGCCGTGTTGTCTCCGCGGATGCCCGCCGCCTCAAGCTCGGCCGCGAGAACAGCCAGTACCTTCAGCTGCCCAACCCACCCCTGGCTTTCGAACTGGGACGGCGCGCGCTCGCGCTGCGCCACGGGCCCGTCACCGTGGATGTGACGGCGCGCCTCTTCGACCACGGCGCCGCCTCCATCATCCTCCGCGTGCCGGTGGCGTCGGGGACGATCTTCGAATCGCTCACCGCGCTCGCCGACGAGCTGTATGACAGCGTCGCCCTGGAGGAGCTCGCCCTGGAGCTCATCGAGTCGGTGCGCAGGATGATTGCCCCCGCCGTACAGGGGGCGCACCTGTGGGACCAGAACGAGAGCTACACCGTCCTCTTCGTGGAGCGGATCGAGGGCAACCCCTCGGCCGAAGAGCTGCTGGCCCACGCGGACCTGGCCCGGGTGCTGCTGGGCGAGGTGGATTCCAAGCCCCTGTCCTCCCGCGAGCGCGAGGCCGTCACCCAGTCCCGCTTCAGCTACACCGTGGATGACCTGGTCGTCGTCGACTGGAACAGCGCCTTCGTCTACGAGCCCTCGGGCTCCGGCGACATTCCGGACCTGCTGGAGGTCGCCAACGCCCAGCTGCTGGAGTTCCGCTACTACGACTACCTGCTGGATGCCCACATCGCCCGCATCCATGACGAGGTGCAGGCCCGGCGTCACGGCTGGTGGGCCCTCTTCCGCAGTCCCTACCGCGCCCTGGCCCGCGAGACGCTCGCCACCCTGGTGGACCTCAACGAGTTCATCGAGCGCGTGGAGAACAGTCTCAAGATCATTGGCGACTTCTACCTGGCCAAGGTCTACGAGGCCGCCGTCAAGCGCATGCGCATCCCCTCGTGGCAGGGCTCGGTGACGCGCAAGCAGCAGCTGCTGGCCCAGACGTATGGCCTGCTCAAGGGCGAGGTGGATACCGACCGCAGCCACACCCTGGAGCTCACCGTCGTCCTCCTCATCGTGATGGAGATCCTCTTCGCCGTGCTCCGCGTCTACGAGCATTGAAAGCGTGAGCAGCCGGACAAACCGGACAGGCTGGATAAGTTCGTTCATCTTGAACCGGACGCTCCGTCACGGGGGGTGGTGGGCGGTGATTCCCGGTCGTGGAAGAGTGCCTTTCCATGCTCGGTGCGACAGGGGGCCGGGCTGGGGGGTAGGGGCATGCAAGTGCCCGGAAACAACTTCGTCGTCGCGGTGGAGCGCATGTCTCGCGCTCTGGAGCAGCTCGCGTCCTCGCCGTCGGCCTCGGCGGTGTTGCAGGAGGTGGTGTATTGCGCGGGGGCCTCACTGGGCCTGGAGCGCGCGGCGGTGGCATGGTTGGACACGGACGGGTTGCTGCTGACACAGGCCTCGCCCGGCCTGGCGCCGGATGCGGTGGCCGCATGCGGGCGCTGCCTGCTGGATGGTCCTCGTCTGGAGCGGACGCCGTGGCTCTTCCACCGGGGAGAGCCGGGGCTGGAGCCGGTGCTGGCCGAGGCGATGGCCCGGATGGGAGCCGTGTCGCTGCTGGCGCTGTCCGTGCTCACCTCGAGCGGCGGGTGCGTGGGCGTGTTGCTGGGGCCCTCGTGCGAGTTGCGGGCCTATACCCCGGAGGAGACGCGGCGCTTCACCCTCTACGCGCAGCTGGCCGGGCTCGCCATCGAGCGGGGCCGGCTGGTGGCCTCCGGACGCACCGCCGCGCTCCAGGCCCGCGCCGAGGCCGAGCAGGCCGAGCTGCTGCGCCTCACCAGCTTCCAGGCGGTGACGGAGGCCTTCGGCCGCGCCCTCACCCGTGAGGACGTGGGCCGGGCCGTGCTGGAGCTGGGCGTGCCCGCCGTGGGCGCCGTGGGCGGCACCGTGCATCAGGTCTCGGCGGATGGGCGCTCGGTGGAGCTGGTGGCCGCGGTGGGCGCCAGTCCGGAGTCCTTCGCCACCTTGCGCACCCTGCCCAGGACAATGCCCGAGATGCCCGGCTACGACGCGGCCGCCCGGGGGATGCCCGTGTGGCTGGAGTCCCTGGAGGAGGCCCGGGTCCGCTATCCCGCCTTCTCCGTGTACCTGGTCACCCAGTCCTGTCAGGCCTTCGCCTTCCTTCCGCTCATGGTGGAGCAGCGCTGTCTGGGGTTGCTGGCCTTCGGCTTCGCCCAGGCGCGGCACTTCACCGAGTTGCAGCGCACCCTCATGCTGGGCCTGGCCCGCCAGTGCGCGCAGGCCCTCGAACGGGCGCGCCTCTATGAGAACGAGCGCACCGCGCGCCTGCTCGCGGAGGCCGCCGGGCAGCGGCTGCAATTGCTGGCGGACGCGGGCGTGCTGCTGTCCGGCTCGCTGGAGTGGGAGTCGACGGTGGCCAGCGTGGCGCAGCTCGCGGTGGGCGTCTTCTCGGACTGGTGCGCCGTGGACTTCCTCGACGAGCACGGCGCCTTGCGGCGGCTCACCGTGCAGCACTCCGAGCCCGAGCGCTCGCTGTTGCATGACAAGCTCCTGGAATTCACCCCGGATCGCGCCCGGCCCTCGGCCATCGCCGACGTGGTGCGCACCGGACGCGCGCAGCTCGTCACCGGCGTGGTGCCCGCCTCGCAGGTTCCGGCGGAGGGCTCCTCCCCCTCGCGGCAGGACGCGGGTGGCTCGTTCATCATCGTCCCCCTGGTGGCGCGCCAGCGCACCCTGGGCTCCATGTCCTTCGTGCGCGGGCCGGCGCGCACGCCCTTCACCGGGGCGGATCTGTCACTCGCGGAGGACCTGGCCGCCCGCGCGGGGCTCGCCATCGACAACGCGCGTCTGCTGCGCAAGGCCCGCGCCGCCGAGGCCGAGTCCCGCCGCAACGCCGCCCGCCTGCGCATCCTCGTGGACGTGGACCGGCTGCTGGCCGAGGCGGGGTTGGACCTGCCCGCGGTGCTGGATGTGATTGCCCGGAAGGTGTCCGAAGTGGTGGGCGACGGGTGCGTGCTCCAGCTCATGGCCGAGGACGGCGCCTTCCTGGAGCCCGTCACCATCCACCACCCGGACCCCGAGGCGCGCTGGTTGCTGGCCGGCACGGTGCACGCCCGGCGGCAGCGGCTGGGCGAGGGGCTCCACGGTGGGGTCGTCGCCCATGGGCGTGTGATGCTGTTGCCGGACGTGGACGTGGAGGAGGCGCGTGCGTCCGGCGGTTTGCCCGAGTACCTGCCCTACCTGGAAAGGTATGGATCGCAGAGCCTGCTGGTGGTGCCGCTGGCGGTGAAGGGGCGGGTGTTCGGCACGCTCGGCGTGGTGCGCGACGTGGCCGGCGGGCGCCCCTATGGCGAGGAGGATCAGCTGCTGCTGCGGAGCCTCGCGGAGCGGGCCGCGCTGGCCATCGAGGACGCCCGGCTGTACGGCGCGGCCACCGAGGCCGTACGCCTTCGCGATGATTTCCTCTCGGTGGCGGGTCATGAGCTGAAGACGCCCCTGAGCGCGCTGCGGCTCCAGATTCAATTGCTGGCGCGCATGGCGCGCGACGTGGCCACCACCCCGGGCCTGTCCGAGCGCGTGGAGAAGGCCGAGCGCACCAGCGAGCGGCTGGGGGCGCTCATCGACGAGCTGATGGACGCGGGCCGCATCACCTCGGGGAAGATGAAGCTGGAGCGCGAGGAGCTGGACCTGTCGGTGCTGGCTCGCGACGCCGTGGGGCGCATGTCCGAGGCGCTCGCCCGTGTGGGCAGCGAGGTGCGGCTCGTGGCTGACGCACAGGTCCTGGGACGGTGGGACCGCGTCCGGTTGGAGCAGGTGGTGGGGAACTTGTTGTCCAATGCGGCCAAGTATGGGCGGGGTCTGCCCGTGGAGGTTCGCGTGGAGTCCGGCGACACGGGCCGCGCCCGGCTCGTGGTGAAGGATTCCGGGATTGGCATCGCTCCCGAGGACCAGGCCCGGATCTTCGAACGCTTCGAGCGCGCCGCCACCGGCAGGCAGTTCCACGGGCTCGGTCTGGGACTGTGGATTTCACGGGAGATCATTGAATCCCACGGCGGCTATATCTCCGTACGCAGTGCTCCAGGGGAGGGGTCTACTTTCACCGTGGAGCTTCCTCGCGAGTAGTGACTCCGAGTGGTGATTTCAGGTCGCACCCCCAGGTCCAGATACCCTCACCCCGACCCTCTCCCAGAGGGAGAGGGAGGGGAAGGGAGGGGGGAGGCTGGGTGGGGACATGGGTGGGATCAGGATTTCTTCCGGCTGCCTGGCGAACGGCCGGGGGAGCGTCCCTCCCGAGTGTTTCCATCCCGTGCGGTGGGGTACTGTTGGACCCCGACCTTACCCTTCTCACTGGTGGAGAGCCCGTTGACCCGTCCGGTCCTGGACCCCATGGCGCCCCAGGAGCGCGCCGATGGCAGCAACCGCCCCGCGGTTCGCGCGGACAGCCCGCTCTTCGGCGAGCTCCTGCTCAAGCTCGGCATCGTCACGCCCAATCAGATCGAAGAGGCCCTCGCCCTCCAGTCCCTCAACGGGCAACGGCTCGGCGAGGCCCTCATCTCCCTCGGCTACGTCACCCGCGAGCAGATTCAGGACGCCCTCGGCGAGGCGCTCGGTCTGCACACCCCCCTCCAGGGCATCACCCCCATCCAGCCCCCCCTCGGCGAAGTGCTCGTGGGGCTCAAGTATCTCTCCGTCTCCCAGCTCGACGAGGCGCTCGCCCTCCAGCGCCGCACCGGCCGCAAGCTGGGCGAAATCCTCGTCGAGAACGGGTACTGCTCCTACAAGCAGCTCTATGAGGGCCTCGCCCTCCAGGGCCGCGTCTCCGGCCGCCAGGAGGCCCCTCGCACCCAGCAGCAGGAGGGTCATCACCGCGTCGTGGTGGTGGATGACAGCCCCCTGGCCTGCGCCTTCGTCCAGGACGGGCTCGTGTCGCTCGGCTACGAGGTCATCTGCTTCCAGGATCCCTACGAGGCCCTGGAGCAGGTGGGCAAGGTGCAGCCCGCCATCGTCCTGAGCGACCTCGACATGCCCGGCATCGACGGCATGGAGCTGTGCCGCCGCCTCAAGGAAGGCCCCACCCGGGCCATGCCCGTCATCATCCTCACCGCCAACGACAACGACACCGAGCGTGTCAGGGGTCTGCGCGCCGGCGCCGATGACTACGTCAACAAGTCCGCCTCCATGGACGAGCTCGCCGCGCGCATCGAGAGCGTCATGCGCCGCACCGGCGAGACGGAGCGGATGCGCAAGCTCTTCGCCCGCTACACCTCCGACGCCGTCGTGGAGGAGATCCTCAAGAGCCCCGACTCCGTCGTGCTCACCGGCGAGAAGCGCGAGGTCACCATCCTCTTCGCCGACATCCGCAACTTCACCGGGCTCGCCGACAGTCTTCCCCCCGAGCAGACCGTCGGCGTGTTGAACCAGGTGCTCGGTGGGCTGTCCGACGCGGTGCTCACCTGCGGCGGCACCCTGGACAAGTTCCTCGGCGATGGGCTCATGGCCGTCTTCGGCGCCCCCGTGTTCCGCCCGGATGATGCGCTGCGCGCCCTCCAGTCCGCCAAGATGATGATGGCCTTCATGGTCGAACTGCGTCAGCGCGCCGAGGCCGAGTGGGCCACCACCCGCGAGGGCCGCCCCCTCACCCTCGAGCTGGGCATCGGCATCAACTCGGGCATGGCCGTGGCCGGTAACATCGGCGGCGCCATGCGCACCGAGTACACCTGCATCGGTGACTCCGTGAATGTCGCCGCCCGTCTGTGCGCCATCGCCGGGCCGGGGGAAATCCTGGTCGGCGAGCGCACCGTCGAGCTGCTCACCGGCCATGAGGCCGGCTTCGAGGAGCTGCCACCCGTACGTCTCAAGGGCAAGCCACATCCGGTGCCCCTCTTCCGCGCCCTGTGGTAGTCCGGAGCCCGGAGGACTCCGTGAGTCAGCGCCGCCGCCCCCACTTCCTGCTCATCTTCCTGCCGATCTCCTTCGTGGTCATCGGCGTCATCGTGGTGCTCGGCATCCGCGGCAAGCACGACCCCGCCGCCGTCCAGGTGCACTCCGACTTCAACCGCATCCTCGCCGCCCTCGAGTCCTGGCGCGCCGCGAACGGCTCCCTTCCCGAGGAGGGCAGCCTCTCGTTCCTCGTTCCCAAGTACCTCCCCGCCGAGCCCGTGGACCCCTGGGGTCTCCCCTACGTCTACTCCAGCGACGGGCAGCGGCCCTTCCTGCAGTCCCTGGGTCAGGATGGGCTGCGCGGCGGCAATGGGCCCAATCAGGACCATACGAATCATGACGGGCACTCGGTGCTGGCCCCTCGGTAGTCCGGGGCGCTGCCCGTAGACCCTCACCCCAGCCCTCTCCCAGGGGGAGAGGGGGCTTACACGGAGTCAACCTGGAGGGCTCGGTACCCTCACCCCGTCCCTCTCCCGGAGGGAGAGGGGAGGAGCGTGCGTCCGCGCGCAGGTCTTCCGTACACCTTCTCGATGGCCATCCTCTCCTCGTGGGTTTTCCTTCGTAGAGGACATTCCGCGCCCTCTCTGGGAGGCCGTCATGCCGGTGCTCTGCGCAACCAACCTGTCGGAGTCCTCCGTCCGTGCCGCCAATGCCGCCGCCGCCCTCGCCGCCAAGCTGGGTGAACCGCTGTGGCTCCTCGGCGTCTTCGACGGCGAGCACCCCATTCCCGAGGGACCTGCTTCCCTGAATGACGCCCGGAGGCGTCTCGACGCCGAGGCCGCTCGTCTTCGGACTCCCGGTTTCCCGGTCGAACCGCGCCTGCTCGAGGGGCCTCCTGGCAAGGTGCTCCTGGAGGACGAGCTCACCCGGGATGCCCGGTTGTTCGTCCTCGCCGCCGAGGGCTGGGGGCCTGTCTCGTGGCGCCGCGCCCCCGTCCACGAGCGCATCGTCCAGTGTGCCCACGTGCCCGTGCTCGTCGTGCGCCGCGAGGGTGCCTCCCTCGCGGATTGGGCGCGCGGTGGGCGCCGGTTGCAGGTGCTCGTCGGCGTGGATGGTTCGCCCACCTCGGAGTGCGCCTTGGCGTGGCTGCACGAGCTGCGCCGCGTCGGCCCCTGTGACGTGGTGGCCGCCTCCGTGTGCTCCCCCGTGGAGGAGCGCGAGCGTCTGGGCATCCACACCCCCGTGCACCTGGAGATGCTCGACCCGGTGGTACGCCGCATCGAGGTGCTCGACCCGGAGGTGGAGCGCGTGCTGATGCGCGAGCTGGCCGAGCGCGTGGGGTCGCTGCCCGGAGAAGGGCGGTTGGAGCTGCACCTGGAGCCGGGCTTCGGCCGCCCCTCGGACCACCTGCTGCACGTGGCGCATGCGCGCGGCGTGGACCTCGTCGTGGTGGGCACCCACCAGCGCGGAGGTCTCGCCCGGCTGTGGCATGGCTCGGTGTCCGCGGGCGTGCTGCGCCACGCCGAGCAGTCCGTGGCGTGCGTGCCTCCTTCCCATCCGGTGGCCCGCAGGTCCGTGCCGCCGCGCGCCGTGCTCGTCCCGGTGGACTTCTCCGAGGCCAGTACCCGCGCCATCTCCCAGGCCCGCTCGCTGGTGCGCCCCGGCGGCCGCGTGCACCTGCTGCACGTGCACCGGCTCAAGGCCTCGGAGCGCACGTGGGTGATGGACCACTACGGCGTGCTGCCCGAGCCTCCCCAGGAGCGTTCGGACGTCCTGGCGCGGCTGCGGGCGATGGTGCCTCACGAGGAAGGCGCCCAGGATGTGCACTGGACCGTGGAGGGCGTCACCGGTGATGACGTGGCCCGGGCCATCTGCCAGGCCACCGAGCGCGAGGGTGTGGACCTGGTGTGCCTGGGCACGTCCCATGCCCCAGGTCCCGCCAGCTACCTCAGCGACGCGGTGGCCCGGGCACTGGTGGCGCGCTGCCGCAGGCCCGTCATGGTCCTCCACGCGTGATGGGGGCTTCGTCGTGTGGCGGGTCTGACCGCTCCCAGGGCTCCTGGGAACGTTCCGACGCACCAAGTCATCCCGGGTCCTCCCCGTGTATCCCCCCTCACGGGTTGTGTGGGCTCCAACGGTTTTCTGCAACTGGGTGGAAATATTGGGGAAAGAGCGCATCCGAGGCCGAATTGTCGGCCCCCGCGCGCTTGCAGGGTTCGACGGGAAACCCGATTTGCGTTAGGCTTTGTCAAAAGCAGTCAATGACGGGGGAGGTCTGCCTTTGACACCGCGAGGGTACCGCGAAGAAGAGCTCGTGACGAACCGCGCCTCGGTGCTGTTGAGCGGGGGCACCGAGGACGAGCGGCGCACGTGGGCCGCTGCCTCGGCTCGCCACTTTGCCCATGAGGGCCCCCTCGTGGAGGTCCGTCAGTCCTCCCAGGTTGTCGACGCCCTCCGCCAGCGTCGCGGCGTCGTCTTCATCCCCGATGTCGCCCGCCTCGATTTCCCCTCCCAGGGCCTCATCGTCCGCTGCCTCCAGACCCAGGAGGAGCGTCCCAAGATCGTCGTCGGGCTCTCCGGTTCCATCGAGCCCGCTCGCGCCAAGGGCTCCCTCCGCGAGGACCTCCTCTATCGGCTCCACCTCGCCCAGGTGGACCTCACCGCCGAGGGCATGCGCGAGGTGCTCGCCCAGCGCCGCGCCCAGCTCGCCGCCGAGGAGGCCGCTCGCAAGGCCGAGGCCGAACGTCTCGCCGCCGAGAAGGCCGCCCAGTTGAAGGCCTCCGGCATCACCGTGAAGAGTTCCTCGCGCATGCGCAGCAAGGTGCTCCCTCGCGCCACCGCCCCCAAGGTCACGCGCAGGTGACGCGGGCCGGGTTCTCCCCTTGGGTGGACTCGGGACTCGGGACTCGGGACTCGGAATTGACCCTCACCCCAGCCCTCTCCCAGAGGGAGAGGGGGCATTCACGGGTTCAACCTGGGTGGTTTGATACCCTCTCCCCGTCCCTCTCCCGGAGGGAGAGGGGTGGTGGGGCTCAGTGACGGTGTTTTTGTCCTCGCTTCGCCTTGAAGCCCCCTTCCGGTGCCTTGGCTCGCTTGGGGGCGGCGGCCGTCGCCGTGGGCGTCGCCTTGCGTCCCGACGTCCTCCGCTTCGGCTTCTCCTCTTCCAGCCCCGCCACCTTCAGGGGTTTACGGGCGGGCCGCGCCTTCTTGATGCGCTCCTCCACCGCCCTCGCCTCCTCCAGCACCAGCTCCGCCGTGGCCTGCACCTGCTCCGGCGCCACCTGCTGCCGCTCCGGGCGTTTCCTCACCGGCCGGTCCGCGATGGGCCGGTACAGGTCGGGCTCCATCGCCGCCTGCTGCTCGGCGCTCCGCGCCCCTCGGGCCGGCTCGCGCTTCACCTTCGCCCCACGCCCCTGCTTCGGCCACAGCTCCTGCAGCTTGTCCACCTCGTCCGCAGCCGAGACCAGCGTGTCGATCACCACCCGCACACCCTCGGTGCCCACCCTCGTCACGGCATCCTTCAGCCGCCCCACCAGGTCCGTCGCAGTCGTCAGCATGTGTGTCCCTTCCCTCTGCGTCGTCTTTCCGGCCAAGGTATGCACGCGGGCTCCGGTTGGAAGCACCGCGTCATGACCCGGCCTCCCGGGAAGGGTGTCAGACTCCTCGCCGCCCGCCCGTCCGCCCGGCCCCCTCTCGAAGGAGCGCAAGGTGACTCACTCCCCCTCGGATGACCGGCTGGTGCTGATGCAAGGCGATCTCACGAAGGTGTCCGCCGATGCCCTGGTGAACGCGGCCAACTCCTCCCTGCTCGGCGGCGGGGGCGTGGACGGCGCCATCCACCGCGCCGCCGGTCCCGAACTGCTCGCCGAGTGTCGGACCCTCAACGGGTGTCCCACCGGCGAGGCCCGCATCACCGGCGCCTGGCGCCTGCCCGCCCGCCATGTCATCCACACCGTGGGCCCCGTCTGGCGTGGGGGCTCCCAGGGCGAGCGCGAGACGCTCGCGCGCTGCTACCGCCGCGTCCTGGACCTCGTCGCGCGCCACGGTCTGCGCTCCGTGGCCTTCCCGTCCATCTCCACCGGCGCCTATGGCTTCCCCATCGACGAGGCCGCGCCCATCGCCCTCCGGGAGATTCGGGCCGCCCTCGCGCGCCAGCCCCAGTTGGAGCGGGTGACGGTGGTGCTCTTCAGCGCCTCGGACCTCGAGGTGTACCAGCGGGCGCTCGCCGCCGCCGGTGCTCCCGCGTCCTCCTAGCGGTTACTGGCCGCCGTCGCGCACCAGCTGGCGCGCGTCGCTCAGCAGCTTCTCCACCGCGTCGTCGTGCTCGCTGTTGTAGAAGCCGCGAATCTCCCCCGTGCGGTCCACCAGCACGAAGTGCGAGCCGTGGAAGATGTTGGGGATGTCATCCGGGTCCTGCTCGTTGCGGCCCATGGCCATTTTGAAGCCGCCGACGACGGTCTCCTTGAGCGCGTTGTAGTCGCCCGTGAGGAAGCTCCAACGCGCCGGGTCCGCGCCGTGCTTCGCGCCGTACGCGGTGAGGCGCTCGGGCGTGTCGTACTGCGGGTCCACCGAGAAGGAGACGAGCGCCAGCTGTCCGCCGATGTCCGCCGTCTGCTTCTGGAAGCGCGCCATCTTCTGGGTGAAGACGGGGCAGATGGTGGGGCAGCGGGTGAAGATGAAGTTGGCCACGAAGGGGCGGCCCTTCAGCTGTTCCAGGCCGAAGGGCTTGCCGTCCTGGCGGGTGAAGGTGAAGGCCGGGAGCTGGCCGTAGCGCTCCAGGGTCGCGGTGCGCTGGCGCAGCAGCGCCATCCCGAGCAGCAGCAGGCACACGGCGGCGGCCAGCGCCACCCAGAGGAAACGGTTCGCGGCGGGCGCCGCGGGCGTGGAGGGAGTCGTGACGTCGGTGGACATGGCGTGTGGTCCGACTGCTAACGGAAGGCTCCCTCACACACAAGGCCGGAGGCCCCGGGGCCGCCCTCTTCCTCCCCGGGCGGGCTTCACGCTGCCCCGGGTGTCCGCTACTCCTACCTGGGGCTGCACTCGAGGACGAGAGGGGCCGGCTCCTCCGGTCGCCGTCCAACAATCCGGGCCCCGCTCGCGAGCACGCGTCACCGTGCTCTGGTAAGCCAGTTCTCGCGACCATGATGGAAACGCGCGAGCCGTCAAGAACTCCGACCGGGGGGCCGGAGAGGCGGGCCCCGTCGGGCTTTGATCCGCTGCTCGACGGCGTGACCGACGGCATCCTCGTGGTGGACAAGGCGTGGCGCTTCCTCTGGCTCAACGCCGTGGGGGAGAGGCTGCTGGGCCGCTCGCGCGAGCAACTGCTGGGACAGGAGCTGTGGACCGCGCTGCCCGAGGCGGAGGACACCGCCTTCGCCCCCGCCTGGCGCCGGGCCATGGACGCGGGGACGCTCGTGTCCCTGGAGGACTTCTTCCATCCCGCGGGCGTGTGGCTGGAGTCGCGCGCCTTCCCCTCGGGCGAGGGCCTCGTCATCTTCACCCGGGACGTGTCGGAGCGGCGCCTGGCGGAGAACGAGCGGGTGCGGCTGCTGTCGGCGGAGCAGACGTCGCGCGCGGCGGTGGAGAGCGAGCGCACGCGCTTCCAGGAGATGCTGATGCTGGCGCCCGCCGCCGTCAGCATCACCCGGGGGGCCGAGCACCGCTTCGTCTTCTCCAACCTGCTGCACCGCCGCTTCTACGGGGGCAGGGACCTGGTGGGCCAGCCGGCGCGCGAGGCCCTGCCCGAGCTGGAGGGCCAGGGCGTCTTCGAGGTGATGGACCGGGTGTACCTCTCCGGCAGCTCCTACGTGGGGCGGGCCCGGCCGGTGAGGGTGCCTCGCCAGGGCGCACCGCCGGAGGAGATGTTCTTCGACATCGCCTACCACCCGCAGCGCGACGCCGCCGGACGGGTGGAGGGCGTGGCCATCTTCGCCTACGACGTGACGGACCTGGTGCGCTCGCGCCGCACGGCGGAGACGCTGGCTCGCGACCTGGGGTACAGCGAGGAGCGCTTCCGCTCGCTGGTGACGGCCACCTCCGACATCATCTGGGTGACGCCGACGTCGGGCGAGTTCATGGAGGACCAGCCCGGCTGGCGGGCCTTCACGGGGCAGACGCGCGAGGAGCTGCTGGGCTGGGGCTGGTTGGATGCGGTGCATCCGGAGGACCGGGAGCGCACCGCGAGGACGTGGGAGTCCGCGCTCTCCACGCGCACGCCCTACCTGATGGAGCACCGGTTGCGGCACCGCGACGGGACGTACCGCTCCGTGCTGGCGCGCGCGGTGCCGGTGCTGGAGAGGGACGGCACGGTGCGCGAGTGGGTGGGGGCCCACCGGGACATCACCCGCCAGCGCCAGGGCGAGGCGGAGCTGGAGCGGCTGCTCGCGCGCGAGCAGCGCCACGCCATGCAGTTGCAGGGGCTGGCGAGCGCCGCGCTCGTCATCAGCGAGGCGGACTCGGTCGAGCACGTGCTGCGGGCGGTGACGGAGCAGGCGCGCGAGGTGATTGGCGCGCATCAGGCCGTCACCAGCCTGACGGTGGACGGCAGCTGGTCGCAGGCCATCCACGCCACGTCGATGTCGGAGCGGTATGGGGCGTGGCGCGACTGGAAGGAGTCGCCGGAGGGGACGGGCATCTACTCGTGGGTGTGCCGGCTGAACCTGCCCATGAGGCTGACGCAGGTGGAGCTGGAGTCGCACCCGGCCTGGAAGGACTTCGGCCGGTACAAGGCGAAGCACCCGCCGCTGCGCGGCTGGCTGGCGGCGCCCCTGGTGGGAAGGGACGGGCGCAACCTGGGCCTCATCCAGCTGTCGGACCGGCACGAGGGGGACTTCAGCGCCGAGGACGAGGCCATCCTGGTGCAACTGGCGCGCATGGCCTCGGTGGCGATCGAGAACACGCGGCTGATGGCGGAGACGCAGGCGGCCAACCGCGCGAAGGACGAGTTCCTCGCGGTGATGAGCCACGAGCTGCGCACGCCGCTGACGGCGGTGCTGGGTTGGACGCAGATGCTGCGCAACCGGCAGAGCGACGCGAAGGCGGTGGAGAAGGGGCTGGCCGTCATCGAGCGCAACGCGCGCACGCTGGCGCAGCTGATCGAAGACGTGCTGGACGTGTCGCGCATCATCACCGGCAAGCTGATGCTGCACCGGCGGGGCGTGGAGCTGGTGGGGGTGGTGCAGGCGGCGGTGGAGGTGGTGAGGCCGCACGCGGAGCAGAAGGGAGTGTCGTTGTCGCTCGAGGTGGACGTGGGCGGCAACGGCACGGCGATGCTGGTGGGGGACCCGGGGCGGTTGCAGCAGGTGTGCTGGAACCTGCTGGTGAACGCGGTGAAGTTCACCCCGGCGGGAGGGCAGGTGCGGGTGCGGGTGGACCGGAGCGAGCGGGAGCTGCGGGTTCGGGTGACGGACACGGGGAAGGGGATTCGAGCGGACTCGCTGCCGCACCTCTTCGAGCGCTTCTGGCAGGCGGACGGCTCGGCGACGCGCGAGCACGGTGGACTGGGCTTGGGGTTGGCGATCGTCCACCACCTGGTGGGGTTGCACGGGGGCGTGGTGCGGGCCGAGAGCGAGGGGGAGGGGAGGGGGTCCACCTTCATGGTGACGCTGCCGGTGCCGGCGGTGCTGCCCGAGGTGCAGACGGAGGTGCTGCCGGGCGCGGAGACGGCGCCGGCGGTGAAGCTGGACGAGGTGAAGGTGCTGTTGGTGGAGGACGCGGCGGACGCACGCGAGCTGATTGCCCTCATGCTGCGCGAGCGGGGCGCGGAGGTGAGCACGGCGAGCAACGCGGCCGAGGCGATGGAGAGGCTGACGGCCGCGTTGCCGGACGTGTTGGTGTCGGACATCGGCCTGCCGGGGGAGGACGGACACGCGCTGTTGAGGCGGGTGCGAGCCTGGGCGGAAGCGAGGGACCAGTGGGTGCCGGCGATCGCGCTCACGGCGTACGCGAGCGCCGAGGACGCGCGGAAGGCCTACCGCGCGGGCTTCCAGGTGCACCTGTCCAAGCCGCTGGAGCGGGGAGTGCTCATCGAAGCGGTGGCACGGCTCGCCGGGCGGGATGACGTGGGCGCGAAGGCGGGGTGAGGCCGCTGTCTGCCTCCGAGACGTGCTCGCGCACGCGGAGTGCGTTCCCACCCCTGTTCCCAGTCACATTCGCGTGCTCCGCAGGGGGAATCGCCACTTTTTTGGGGCTCCCAGGAAACCTTTCCTATTGAGCTGCGAGAATGGGTTCAACGCTGTTCACCAAACCCAATCTCCACGGAGCACCCACCGTGAGCACCACCTACTCCGTTCGTCGCGGCGACAACCTGACGACGCTCGCCCAGAAGTTCAACACCACCGTCGACAAGCTGGCCAAGGCCAACAACATCAAGGATCCCGATCTCATCAAGGTCGGGCAGAAGCTGACCATCCCCGACGGCTTCGACGCTCCTGGCACCAAGACGCCTCGCGCCAACCCCTCCCAGAGCGGCGACAACTTCGAGCAGCCGGCCGCCTCGGGTGGCCGTGCCGCCGGCCCCGTGCGCGATGACAACGGCCGTACCTTCCCCACCTCCGCCGACGGTACCCCCATGTACCGCCAGGGCGATTCCCAGTGGGGAGGCCGCACCCTCGGCACCAGCTCCTCCATCTCCGCCGCCGGCTGCGCCATGACCTCCACCGCCATGGCCATGAGCAAGATCACCGGCAAGGTCATCAACCCCGGCGAGCTCGACGCCTACCTCGACAAGAACGGCGGCTACTCCGGCAACGGCCTCATCTGGGGCCAGGCCGCCAAGATGGCCGGCCTCGGAGCCACCAAGCCCGGCTGGAGCATGTCCAACATCAACAAGCAGATCGACGCCGGCCGCCCCGTCGTCATCGGCGTGGACTACAAGGCCGGCTCCGGCGGCGGCTCCAACGGCACCGACCACTGGGTCACCGTCACCCACCGCAAGGGCGACACCTACTACGCCAACGATCCCGCCACCGGGAAGGAGATCGCCCTCAAGCTCCAGAACGGCAAGCTCGTGGGCGGCCCCAAGAACTACAAGAGCACCGGCGAGCTCGTCACCTTCACCGGTGGCAACCCGCGCCCGGGCACCGCTCCGGCCGGCAGCAGCAGCGGCCCCGTGGCCGGCCAGAACTCCTCGGGCGGCTCCGTGAAGGGCATGTCCCTGCCCGCCGGGGACCTGGAGAAGGGCGCTCGCGGCAAGGACGTGGAACTGCTCCAGAAGGCCCTGGTGAAGGCCGGCAATCTCACCCAGGCCGAGATGAACACCGGCCCCGGCATCTTCGGCCCCAAGACCGAGGCGGCCCTCAAGGAGTTCCAGGCCGCCCACGGCGTGCCCAACACCGGCTACTACGGGCCCAAGACGCGCGCCGCCTTCGAGAAGCTCGGCGCCAAGGTGGGCGGCTCCACCGGCCCCGGCCCCGTCACCGGCCCCTCCGAGCCCGGCACCAAGGGCGGCGTGTCGCTCGCGCAGCTGCGGAAGATCATGCCCAACCTCTCGCAGGCCAAGGCCGAGCAGTACCTGCCCCACCTCAACAAGGCCATGGCCGAGGCCGGCATCAACACCCCCAAGCGCCAGGCCGCCTTCCTCGCGCAGCTGGCCCACGAGAGCGGCGAGTTCCGCTACATGGAGGAGATCGCCTCCGGTGCCGCCTACGAGGGCCGCAAGGACCTGGGCAACACCCAGCCGGGCGACGGCAAGCGCTTCAAGGGCCGCGGCCCCATCCAGCTCACCGGCCGCGCCAACTACGCGGCCGCCGGCAAGGCCCTGGGCATCGACCTGGTGAACAACCCGACCCGCGCCGCCGACCCCGACGTGGGCTTCCGCACCGCCGCCTGGTTCTGGAACACGCGCAACCTCAACACCTACGCGGACGCGGGCAACTTCCGTGAGGTCACCCGCCGCATCAACGGCGGCTACAACGGGCTCGCCAGCCGCGAGGCGTACTACAACCGCGCGCTCGACGTGCTGACCTGATTCACGGCTCCATTTCCTGGTTCCAAGTCCCCCTTTCTTCTCCGGGCGAGGGGGCACGAGGACCGCGGCCAACCCCCCCTCGGCCGCGGTCCTTCGTTTTTCGTGCGCCCGGCGCTCGAGGGGGCCATGGGGGGACCGGAGGAAAAAAGCCGGAAAAAAAATCCCCCAGGAAACTCCGGCGGGGCAGTTGCGATAATCTGTTTGTAGGCCGGGCGGCACTCACGCCGCCGGCACGAAGGAGAACGTCATGGGCCTGAACATCGGTGGTTTCAAGCTTCCCAACATCAACCTCGGTGGCATCGGTAAGCTCCTCGGCGGCAACGCCCTCAGCGGCATCAAGGACGCCCTCAAGAGCGTCGTCGGCGACTTCTTCAAGTCCGGCTTCGAGGGTGCCAAGAAGAGCCTGCTGGACCAGGTTGCCA